>CAZWFM010000024.1:0-14097 GCA_964633185.1 uncultured Bacteroidales bacterium
CAATTTCGATCAATTCCCAATCGTATCTTCCAATACAAAAGTTAGTATGTCTGTAAACACCCCAGTTACCAACTGCAAATACCAAATCCGGATTATTTTTTGAATGTGAAAGTCTGGAGAGAAAAGGACCATCTCCTAAAATTCCATTGGTGGCAGAACTCCAGGTTTCCCCTCCGTCATTTGACACTTTAAACAGATTATAATAGGAAGAAGCCAGGATACGATGCGAATATACCGGGTGCCACAGACATTCAAAGCCGTCACCTTCCACCCTGCTCTCATATTCCGAATTTGCCGTTGCAATCTCACCTATGGGCGATTGCCATGTACCATTATCCTGCATTCCTCCAATGTATTCATGACTTCCGGGTTTTTTCGCAACACCATAGAATTGAGTAGTCTGGTATCCCTTATTGATCTGTTTCCATGTATTCCCCTGATCGGTAGAAAAACCAAATCCTCCGTCATTTGCATCAAGAATTGAAAACTTTTCATTCTCCTCATCTGTAATTATAAAGTGTAAATCATGGTGATCAACATGCAATTGAGTATTCCTGCTGGCATCTGCAAGTATCGTAGTGTTCGCATTCTGCAATAACAAAGTTCCGTATTTTACGCTTATCCTTGATTCAGGAATAACCTCCGGCATTGTCTCAATATCCTCACTAAGAGTCGGCCAGATAAAATACATCATTTTATGATAATGTCCTCCATCCATTGAAATTTCAGGATCAGGATCACTCTTATATTCAATTGCATGAACAAATATGTATTCTCTACCGCTGATATCATCCCCGTATTCTCTTTTCACAAGATTAAACTCCCCGTCTCTTTCCTGGTCTCTGAAAGATACCATGAGTTGCTTGTCTTTTTCTGTATCCCATGCTTCAAAATCAACTTCTATGTAATCCTGGTAAGCGTAATCTTCGGGTGGTACTCCCGGCCCTTCACCTTCCGGTACAACAAATCGATGCGCCTTTTGAGATTTTCCCACACCAAATCGTATTTCAATGCTTGTGAAATCTTCTTCATCAATGTCAGCTCCTTCATCAAGACCTGTAGTCAAACCTCCTCCAAGTAAAATCCCGCCAAAATTAACAAAACCCATATAGGATGCTGTTCCAAAGGTGTCTGCTCTTAAAACCTGAGGTTCGCTCACATTGGTGGTATTTTTAAATTCAATACTACCCAGATCCACTCCTCCGATAAAAACTTTGTTCTTTTGAAAAGGATGGGCTTTAATAACATTATTGAACCATCCCTGTACACCGAGAAAATGAATGAAAGTCTGGTTGTAATCATTAAGCTTTTTCCAGCTCTGGCCTCCATCGTCAGAGGCATATACATGGGTTTCCAGATCAGGAGCTTCCACGCTGGTATAAATGCAATTTGTATCAACAGGACTAACGGTTACAGAAAATCTTGATCCTGTAGCAATGCCTTCAATGGCATTGAACCATGTAATTCCCTGGTTGTATGATTTAATAATGCCCCATTTATTCACACCAGCATACAATGTATTGCAATCCAAAGGATTTACAGCTATATCCTGAACTGCATGTCCCGTAAAGTAAGTTGTGTCCCAGGTCAGCCCTCCGTTCACGGATCTGAAAATACCGGAGTTGGTAGCAGCCAGTATAATATCTTCATCATTTTCATCAACAACGATTTGATTGACCCACTTAAAATTCTTATCCTCTATGGTAGTATCAATTGGTATCCAGCTTGCTCCCTTGTCAGAACTTCTGTACATCCCACTCCCATTCACCATAGCAAATCCGCCGTATCCTTCTCCTGTCCCAATATATAATACGTTGTGATTTGAAGATGCCATAGCTATTGCATTGGTAGCAAGATTCTGCAATTCATCCGTCAGATGCTGCCATGATCCCCCACCATCAGCAGTCTTCCATACGCCTCCACTGGCCGAAGCCGCAAACCAGGTCATATTTGTCGGATCGTCAGGGTCAATGATAACTTTTCTGGTCCTTCCTCCAACATTTCCCGGACCTCTATGTGTCCAGTTGAAAATACTTTTCTCTGATTTTTCAAAAGGATAAGCTTCCATAGCCTTTTGTAACTCCATATACCTGTAGTTCGTCTTATAACCGCTTTCATCAGCACCAATCGGGGTAGTTATCCTCTGAAAAAAATCATAATATCCTTCCGGTTTATCATAACCAGCTTCTATCGGTTCGGTCTTCGAATTTGTCTTTAAACTTTTTTTGGGAAAAAGCACTATGCAAAAAGCCGACATAAATGCGATAATTATGATCAGAAAAAAATATTTTCTTTTTATATTTTTCATATTAGGTATGCATTACTTTAGTAATTTGTCTCCTCAAATCCGGTCTTTCTGTATCCTATTATCAGAACCGTATCAATCACTGTCTTGTAAGCATCATAAAAGCCTGCATGCATATATATAATATCCTCTATATCAGAAATTTCGAATGAAATACTTTCAAAGGATAAAGCAGCAAAATTATATGCCATATTAATCAGTACAGGATTAGAAGTAATGTATCCATCCACACTTATATATTCGATATCATATGTATTGGTGCTGACCTGTTCAAGCTGCTCTCCCATTTGTACATAAAATGCACTGTCAGAATATTCTGCTCTCACTCGCGTGTCTGAATTATAAAGTTTATCAATAATCATATGCCCTTTGTTGTTGGGATCAAGAGATGTTACCAGGTCATAGGGTTCATACAAAGTGTTCTCAATTTCACCACCGGGAAATTCAAAAACGACCCAATTCCCTGCAAACTTATTAGGGTAATCATCCTGATACTCAATATCATAATCCTTTTGTATGCAGGACATCAGGATTGATACCAGGAAAAAGACAATTGCAATTTTACTTTTTATACTCATACTAATTATTTTTTCTCCATAATACCTCAATCTCAACACCCTCGTAAGGAGGATCAATCAGAAATATCGTCCAGGCAAGTGTTGATCGTGTATACGATCCTTCTGATGCACTATATCTTCCAAAGTATCCTTCTCCATGAATCAATTCCAGTTCATTATTTCCGAGATCAACGAACCTGCCATGGATTTGATACCCCGGGAATCCCATTACATCATCACTTTCATATAGGCCATTTGTCTCTATCTTTTTCATTTTCGACTCCACCGGGCTCCAAATCTCTGTTGAATAAGTACCTGACAAATCATTGCCACTTACATTATGATGTGTTACTGCAACAATTCTCTCTGCAATACCCAGCAGATTATCCTGATTCAAAGCAAAATATTTTATAATATAAACTCCAACTTCCGCCAGATCCACCTCTCCGGATGCATATACAGTTAATTCTTCTCCATCAGCATAAGCCGTAACACCCGGATCTTCAAATTCTGAAGTGTCCGATTTTTGAATTGAGATAAACTCACCTCCCATCAACTCAAATTTTGGGAGATTCGAAACATGTGATACATCTTCTGTTGTATACCACTTTTCACATCCCATAATCATCCAAAAGAATCCTATCAAATAATATGCAAAACTTTTTTTCATGTAAAACATTATTCCGGTTTCGTATCCCACCATACCTTTTCCCATACAGGTTCAGGCTCGGGTGTATTTGGATTTCCCGATATTTCTGATTCCGGGAATATCAATCGTTTTGGAAATCTGCCACTTGTTACATTATTGACTGATATAGTAAATCGTCCGGGTTCATAATCCTCATCATCAGGCAGTACATCACTTATTTCGGGATAATGAGTCCGGTTGTGCTCAAAAAAGGTTTCCAAGCTCTGTATGCCTGCAAGAGCTACCCATTTTTGTACAATGATTGACTTGACAGATTCCTCAAGAGGACTACCTTCAGCAGGCAATCTATAGGGACCATTAATAAATACTTCTGCACGTTCTTTAATATCATCGTCTGAAAGCAAAGTGTTTCCGGCAAAAAGACGTACAAATGCATCTGTAATTGCCTGATTGTATTTGTCTATTGCATCGGAATAAGAGCCAACACTATAGCGGATAATTGCTTCAGCCTGCAAAAAGCATGCTTCTGAAGCACTCATGAAAAAAACAGGTGAGTGAGCCAGGAATACAGGCTTTGAATAACTTGTATGGTTTGTTCCGGCTGGTTCTTCCGGATCATTATAATTGCCTTGAACCAATGATTTGTGAGGTCCGCCATCAACAGGAGTATAAAACATTAAATCCAGTCTGTCAAAATCACTATTCTCCTGCAAAAAACTGTGTAATGTGCGACTCAATACCAAATTCGGATTTCCTCCTAATACATTCTCCTCTGTTTCATAAAGCGGATTTCTTTCTCCGGTTGCATCATGGAAATAATTCATACTTGCATCGGTACCTAAAAACTCAACTTCATCATCGTATAATTTTTCTATACCCTGCATTGCTTTTTCAGGCCTCGCTTCACTCTGACGCAGGAATATTTTTAATTTTAATGTGTTTGCAAATTCTATCCAACGATCCGTATTGCCACTGAAAATCAAATCAGATTCCCCGGGATTTTTCAGTTCCCCATTATCAAAGTCTTTGGTAAGAGCAAAATCAAGTCTTACAATAAGGCTATCATAAATATCCTGCCCATTTTCATATAAGGGAGTTACATTTCCGGCTTCACCCTGTAAAGCATCTGAGAAAGGGATCTCATCATACAAATCAGCAAGTATCTGGAATGTGTATACCTGTAAAACTGTAGCGATCAAGTAATAATTCCACTCCTCTTCTTTCTCCGATTCAACCTTTACATATTCCAAAGCTTTTAAAGCACCTGCATACAATTCTCCAAATTGTCTGTCATCAAAACTGCTGCTATTGATATCATAGGCATCAATACCTGCATATTGTGAAGCACCCAAAGACTGGGTCCAATGTTGTGACCACAAAGCCCCAAGTACCTGGTATCTTCCTCCTATAACATAAGCAACTGAGGATATACCGGAAGAAAGAACCGATTCATAACTCACCTGTTCCTCTGAAGGATTATTCGGATCATGATTTACATCCAACCAGTCTTCACAGGAAGAGAGAAGAAAAAAACCTGCTATTACTATATACTTTACCGGCCTCATAACTAAAAATTAACTCTCAGATTAAAAGAAATACTTCTTGTAGATGGCTGTGCCCCATATTCTCCGAAATCTGCAAGCAGATCATTTCCGAAAGTAGTTAACTCAGGATCAATATATGTTTGATTCCTGGGTGTCCAGAGTAACAGATTTCTACCTACCACACTTATAGTTAAACTTCCGACAGGAATATTTTTTAAATATCTTTCCGGTATGGAATAGGAGAGTACAACTTCCCTGAGTTTAACAAAAGATTTATCAATTAAAGAGGCACCATCAATCATACTCCCTCCATTTCCCCAATACTCCTGCAGATGAGCCAGATCAACCGGTTTTGTATTCTCTGCATACACCGGATCACCGTTTTCATCCGTACCTGTTTCAACCACCGAATTTGGAATAATGAACGGCTCACGATCATTATAAAGTGTTGCAGGCACTGTTCCGGCCCAAAGGGTAATATCTTTTGTCCGGGAGTACATTAATCCTCCTTTTCTGAAATCTAACCAAAATGAAAAGCTTATGTTCCGATAAATAAATTTATTCGAAATCCCGGCAAAATAATCATACTGGGAATTGCCGTATATGTGTAGCTCATCGTCGGCTACAGGAAGTCCCTGATTGTTTACGACCATTTTTCCGTCGCTTGTATATTTCGGTGCACGTGCCTCAAAAACTCCTACTGGCATGCCTGGTATGGCAACCCACGTTATCTGCTGACCACCATCAACACGCAAAGCATTTAACTCAGCTTTTTCCAACTGATCATTCAGGTAGTTTAATTCGTTGTTGTTTTTTGTGAAGTTCACCGAGAATTCCCACTCAAAGTTGTTCCTGCGCACAGGAACGATTCCCACCAATGTCTCAATTCCTTTGTTTGTTAACTTACCTAAGTTTTGCATCTGGTACCTGTAACCCGAAGAATAAGCTACCGGCGAAGGCCATATCAGGTTGGTAGTGGTTTTATAATAGTAGGCAAAATCAACAGAGAACCGGTTATTGAAAAATCTCAGATCAGTTCCCAGTTCATATTCATCAGTTATTTCGGGTTTAAGATTTGAATTTGACATCAGGTCTCCAACATCATATGAATATACTGATTCGTGTTCTCCTGTGAGAGGATAGGTTAAAAATCCATATCCATCGCTATGAAATCCCTGTTGAAATACAGAATATACCTGGTAAGGCGGAGCATCATTGCCAACCCTGGCCCAGCTAAGTCTTATTTTTCCGAATGCAAGAACATCTTTTATCGCAGGAAATAATTCTGTAAATACTAAACCTGTATTAACTCCCGGGAAAAAATAAGAATTATTCTTTGGCGGAAGAGTTGAACTCCATTCATTTCTTGCAGTAAAAGAAACAAACCATAAGTCATTGAATGTAATATCCGCACTCCCGAAAACACCTACCATTCTTCTTATCACTGAAGCTTCCGATGCAATTGAATTCTGCGTGCTGTTGCCGATATTATAAAAGTCATCCAGATACAAATATTGTACAGATGCGCTCATCCCTCTTGAAGTTCGTTGATTCAATGAATGACCAACCATCAGATTAATATTCCACATCGTAAGCTTTTTATAATAACTCAACAGGACATCACTATT
Source organism: uncultured Bacteroidales bacterium (assembly GCA_964633185.1). Lineage (GTDB taxonomy): Bacteria > Bacteroidota > Bacteroidia > Bacteroidales > UBA10428 > UBA10428. The sequence continues at coordinate 6,684 of CAZWFM010000024.1, forward strand.
GATCTGCATCTGATACAAAGAGTTTTCACTAATTGCTCCCGGATCGAAGACAGAGGCATATTCATTGTTCCCTTCCGGCTCAACTCTGCTTCGCCATATCTTTCTGTGTTCATTCGAAACATCACCACCAAGCCTCCATTTCAACGATAAATCTTTATAAATGGAATAATCAAATTCAAGACTTCCAAACAAGCGATCCTCATTGTTCTTGTTCCCGTTATTCTTAAGAATAAAGTATGGATTAACAGTATATAATGAATAATGATTATCCACAGTATTCCATTTTTCATCCAGATCTGAAAGTTCGCGTAAACTGATATCCCTGGGTGTTTGCATAATTTGATTGTAAACAGATTGTTCACCCTGCCCGGTTGGTACAAAACTGTTCAGCTTCTTAATGTAATTGAAAGAGGCGGAAGTGTTAAAACGCTTCGAAATTTCATGAGATGCCCGTAAAGATATTGTGTGTTTTTTATAACTATCTGCGTTGGAGGGGAAAATACCATCCCAGTTTATGTTGGAATATGAAAAATAGTATGTTGTCTGATCGTTTCCACCATTGATGGAAATGGAATTCGTAAAGTTTCTGCCTGTCTCGAAAAACTCTTTTACATTATCAGGCAGGGCACGGTATGATTTCACCCGGTAAGAACTGTCCACTTCATGTCCCCAGGGACGAAACCGGTTATCGAATTTTGGTCCCCAACTCATATTCTCATAAAGCACATGGTTCCCATAAATTCCCTGTCCGTAATCATTCTGGTATTGCACCAGGCGTAAGGGTTTTTCAAATGCTACCGAAGAACTGAAGCTAACCTGTGACTTTTTATTTTTTTCTCCCTGTCTGGTAGTAATGATGATTACACCATTGGCAGCTCTCGAACCATACAATGCTGTTCCTGAGGCACCTTTTAATATAGAAACAGATTCAATATCTTCGGGATTCAAATCATTGATCTTATTCCCAAAATCCGTTCCGCCATTGATCGAACTGCTCCCCGACTGGGAATTGTTTAAAGGTACTCCATCAATAACAAACAAGGGTTGATTGCTACCTGTTAATGATGATACACCGCGAACAAGGATCCGTGTTGATGATCCCGGAGCACCTGAAGAAGAGGTAATATTCACTCCGGCAACCTTACCCTGAAGTGCATTCAATACACTGCGGTTGTTCCCTTCGGTCAATTCATCATTGTTTACTGCAGTAACAGAATAACCCAGAGACTTTGATTCCCTTGATATCCCTAAAGCAGTAACCACAACTTCGTCAACAGTATAGATCTCAGGCTGTAAAATAACATCAATTCTTGTACTCTCGCCGATTACCACATATTGTGTTTCCATTCCGACAAAGCGAAATTCAAGTGTATCTGCATCGGCCATAACTTCGATCATATACTCTCCGTCCAAATTTGTGATCACTCCCTGAATAGTTCCCGGTACAACAACTGTTACACCCGGAACAGGAAGTTTATCATCGGCGCCGGTAACAATACCGGTAATGGTTTTTTGTTGTGCATATACAGCAGAAAGGCACAACAATGTTGTGGCAAAAACCGCTATGTATTTAAAATGTGTAAAACTCATCAATGAGGCAGAAAGTCCAAATCTATGAAAAATGTGTTATTTACGATGTGTAGTAAACGAAAAAAGCTGTCCGTTTATTGGACAGCTTCCTCCGATCAACGATTTTTTTATTGTAAAAGAATACGTTCGGAATAGCTCAACTTCTCTGTTCGAAGATGAATAAGGTATATACCCTTTGACTGCTCAGACAGATCAAAAGTAATCAGGTTATCTGTATTCAGGTTCTCGAGTCTATCCGAATAAACAAGCCTGCCATTCATATTGAACACTTCAAGAATCACATTCTCAGAAGCTGTTTGTTCTGTTATCTTCAGATTTACCATTCCATTTGTTGGATTCGGATACAAATTAAATAGATCCTTATCATCAATAACATCGGTTATAGCAGAAGGACCTTGAGGAGGTTCAAGTACCGGGCCGTACTGGTAAGTCCAGATACCCCTCCCGTAAGTTGCCACGACAACCTGGTTATCCTGGGCAAACAATTGCCATATTGCCACAGAAGGCAGTTCGCTTTCCAGATAATGCCATGTTTCTCCGTTGTCAACAGATTCCATGATACCGATTTCTGTTCCTACCCAGATTGTATCAGGTGTTTCGGGAAAAACTAACAAGGATAAACACCCTACATTCGGAAATCCATTGGCACTTGCTCCACTTCCATCAACCTGTGTGATATCTTCCCATGTATCACCCAGATCTGTTGTTCTGAATATTTTTGGTTCGTTATAAACACTATACAACGCAAAGGCTGTGTTTTCTTCCGTCGGATGAACTGCAAAACCTGACATGTATGCCGCTACAGGTTCTGCCGGCTCATTGACAGGTGAAAAACTGGTTCCCTGGTCAGTCGATACAAACATGCTTAAACCATATTCAGAAGTCATTGCCGAACCTGCCCAGACTATCTGTTCATTTGCCGGTGAGACTTTCACATTGTGTGAACTTGTAACACTTGAACCGTCTTGTATCCAGCCTTCACCAACTGTTGTTAACCTCCAATCCGTTGTCACAAAATTGCCTGTTTTGTATACGCCATCACTTCCCACGGCAAATACAATGTTGTTGTTTGACGGAACCGGTGTTAACTTTGTAATAAAAGGACCATCTGAAATGCCACCATCTGCCAGTTCCCAGCTTCTGCCATGGGTTACCGAACGATAGATCTTATTATAATATACACTTCCCAAAATCCTGTTTGAATCCTGATGATTCCAGACCGTTTCAAAGCCATCACCGGGCAGGCGAAAGTAAAAGGCCGTATCGGTGGTTGCATCCACATCAATAGGTGACTGCCATGTACCATTGTCCTGGGTACCTCCTATATATTCATTTCGATACGGTTTTTTCGACACTCCATAAAACTGGGTTGTGACATAATTCCTGGGAAACTGGGTAAAACTGTCTCCTCCGTCCAGAGACAAACTGATACCACCGTCATTGGAATTCAATATCCGGAATTCACCTGTTCCTTCATTGATCGGTATCATGATCAACTCATGATGATCAGGATGCAATCCCGGAATGGATGTTTTGTTTATGCCGGCTGACTGACTGTATGAATTCTCACCGCCATAATCATTGTATGCATCAGATACATTGGAAATTTCGCTTAGTCTTTCCTGTATTATTGAATACTCAATATACAATTTGGAATCCGGCAGATCCGGAGGATCCCATGTACCTCCATCCGGAAGTACCATCCAGAAAAAGTATATCAGCTTGTAAGACCTGCCACCCTTAACGGCAATGTTCGGATCGGGATTTGCCGGATCGTATTCCACAGAATTGATGAACAAATACTCACGTCCCAGTTCTCCGTAACCCTCTCCGGTACGTTCATACAAGTTAAATTCCCCATCCCGTTCCTGATCTCTGAAACTGCACATAAGTTGTCTGTTATTGGTAACATCCCATACTTCAAAGGGTACATCGATATAATCCTGATAGGCAAAACTATCAGCTGGCACCCCTGAAGTTGCTTCTTCGGGAACAAAAAACCGGTGTGCTTTTTGTGTAAGTCCGGGACCGAACCGAACCTCTATGGAAACAAAATCACCTTCTTCCAGATTCGTTGCTTCTTCCTGATCTCCCGTATTCATCCCCGTATACAAATTGCCTGTGAAGTTGACAAACTCAAGAAATGATTGCGTATTGATCTTTTCAAACTTTGTTACGGCACCTTCCCCATCCTGAATTGTCGTGCCAATGTCGGCTTTCCATAAATTTACTCCCCCCCAGAAAACAATGTTCTCGTCGTACGGATGTGCAGCAATGGTATTGTCATACCCCCCCTGACTCAGAAGTACATAATTATCTACTACAGAATTTTTTACCAGTTGCCAGTTATTCCCCCTGTCCCAGGATACATACAATGCATCAAATGCACCTGTTTCAATGCTTGCATAAACCTTTTGAGGATTTACCGGACTAATTGCCAGCTCAATTCTTGCTTTGTCTCCTATACCATCACTTGCCAGTTCCCAGGTTTCACCTGCATCGATTGAACGAATGACTCCGTATGAATTTACGCCGGCGAACATGTAATTGAAATTGCTTGTGTCAGCAACAAGATCTTCAACGGCTGTTTCACTTTCGTATTTCATCTCCCAGGTTTCACCACCATCCGTGGATTTGAAAATCCCTGTATTTGTTGCTGCCAACACAATGTTTTCATTATCCGGATCAACTTCTATCCTGTTCACATATCGGAAATCTTCGTTACCAACCGTAAAAGCAAACGGGTCCCATGAATTTCCCCTGTCAGTACTTACAAAGAGTCCACCTCCTGTTGTTTGGACACTTCCCGGAAAAGATTCGCCCGTACCCATATAGATCACATCATTATTGGATTTGGCCATGGCCAGGGTTGTTGTTGCATGATACGGAATATCAGGTGTCAGACAAGTCCAGTTTTGTCCGCCGTCGGTTGTTTTCCAAAGCCCGCCGGTAGCTGAACCGACATACCATGTCATATAAGTCGGGTCTGCAGGATCAACGATCAGACCTCGTGTTCGTCCTCCTACATTTGAAGGTCCGCGTTCTATCCATTCAATTGCTTTGTTTGTAAAACCTTTTTCATGATTTGCATTTCTGACCTTTTGCAATTCTTCCATAATGTAATTTGCAGGTGCCGGCGATCTATGCGCACCGAAAGGGATCCTGATCCCATCAAAATACTTCTGCAGTTCCCTGATCCTTGCCTGCTTATTCACTTTCTTAAACTGAGGAATTTCGTTTCCTCCTATTTGTTGATCGGGTAACCTGGTTTCCATGCTTATAACAATGGTTACCAATGCCAGAACTACCAACAGTATACCGGCTCCAGAAAATAAAGTTTTCTTGCTCATAATTACAATGTTTCCTGATTTGGTTCTTTAAAATTAGAAATTTCTTTTGATATCACATTAAACACGTATTTTATCTGACTGCTTCCCTGCTGTAACGACGACTTATCGCGCTTTTCGATCCCAAGATACTTCACCAGCAGAACGTTCTGATTGTCTATCCATTCTACTTTATTGTATTCTCTTATGCTTTGAAATACAACCGATTTGGTCTTTATATCAAATACGATAAAAGAATGTTTTTCATAAGCAAGTATAGGATCAATTTTATCCATGCAGATTGCATAGGTCGAATCTGCATTGTGATCTGTTTCATATTCCCTGCTCCCGGACAAAGCGGATCGATATAACAAGGATGCTTCCCTATTGCTAATTTGAGAGTCTATAACCGCTGATCTGCAGGAGATAAAGAACAGCAGCACAGATAGAATGAAATACTGATTCATTGCTTTGATTTATGCTTATGCCATAAAAGTATTAATTATTTAAAGAAGTAAATAAAAAAACCGGCCTAATAGCCGGTTTTTTTATTAAAAAGTAAGGTTTTTATTTAGACCGAAGGGGACGAAGTTCCCGGCTCATTCTTTCTTCATTTCCATCTAAATCAAGAATTGGTATTGCAGTAGTTAAATACTTCCTGAATTCAAGATCAGATGCAAAATATATATCACCAAATGCAGGACTGTATAACCAGCAGCTAATTTTTACAACCGTACCATCATCCTCATAACTACCCGGCACAAAGGTGCAAAATCCAGGAACCAGATCTTCGCTGGTAAAGTTCAGAGGATCTCCGCCGGCTGATAATCCGGAGGATTGATCGGGAATGTAACAGGAATCCCCTACCCCGTCAAATACAAGGGTAGCAATAACTCCGTAATCGAACATATTAATGATATCCACTGTATACATTCCGCTTCTTAGGAACAAAACATCATACACGTATGAACCTCCGTATGCATAATCAGTCTCATAACATCTGTATGCACCTGAGAATAATTCCATGTCAATTGCATCCTGCACTATAAAGGTCAATGCCCATGAACCGCCATCAGTAAAGTATTCCGGTGATGTAAGTCCGGCAGCATCTTCGAAAACGCCGGCATCAATCAGGATAGCCACCTCCTGCAGATACTCCAGTGTATCGGTAATTTCGATAATAACCATCGAACCATCCACAGTGACAGCCCCTTTAACGCCCAGGTCAGTGACGCCGTCAAAACCATCCACAATGGAAATGCCATCCGCATCTACAAGTGTTACAGGTTCATTCATATAAAGAACTATCTCGCTGATCAGCGGAGAGACCCAGTCGTCCCCGTTTGCCGGATCCATTTCAACAATATAAGGAGGTGAATAGTCAGGACAGGTAATTGTTATCGGTCCTTCAACCTCACCGTTTTTCCCTTCTTCTGCGTTTGTGGATACGGCATACACATCAAAGATACCTGCTGATGCAAGATCTTTTAATTTAACAACATATGCTGAATCTGAAACCGCAGAAAAACCTGAAGATGCAGGATCCGTATTCCCAAGTATTATGTCTTGTGCTGACGGCGAATCCGAACCTGTCACCAGGGCAACATAAAAGATATTTCCATCCATATTTGTACTGAGCGACAAATAGGTATAGGTTTCATTCAGACTATCTTCAATATGCGCCAATGTCAGAGCAGGGCCTGTTGATGAACCTAATGTCAATGGCGGATAGTCTTTTTCCTTCTCACAGGCAAAGAAAACAACAGCCATTGCCAGGAGAGCGATTGTACTTGTAATATATAATTTTGAATTTTTCATAATCCAATGTGTTTAGAGGGTTATCCTATTTATTATCGTGATGACCTGGTAGTGCACTTGGTGGCGCTGCATCAAGCTGAACAACATATTCTCCAATATCCTGAGGAGGTTGATCTCCACCATATACTGAGACATAGAACGTAATTGTTAATTCTTTTGAAGCTGCATTAAACTGACCAGGTGCCGGATATGGTTGTGCCCAGTAATCCCAGGTGTCATTGGTAGTTCCAATGTATTGAACTTCAGGAATTTCAACAGTAAAATTCGTTGGGTCACTATCATTCATATAAATTGTGATAGGATAAGGTCCGTCAGTCCATGTTTCACCCCAGTCATCGATTTGTTCCTGGTAGAAGCCCTCTGTAATTACCAGAGTGTTTTCTGCTTCACCCAGAACAATTGTCAATCCCGGAGAGGCAGGTACTTCCGTACCGAGAATAAATCCCCAGTAATTGCCTGAATAGTGTCCCGGATATTCGTCAGCAAGAAAAGGATAATACTTCTGTACTTTCAAAAGAAAGATATTGTTGTAGGAATCCGCTTTTACTGTTCCTTCGTTAACCCGAACGAGTATGGTATCAATTTCACCAAATTCCAGTGAGTCATAAGTACCGGTCACTGTAAGAGATCCGGTAAATTCACCCGCAGGAATAGTAACACTGTTCTCAGCAGCATCGACT
>CAZWFM010000024.1:14107-14484 GCA_964633185.1 uncultured Bacteroidales bacterium
AATTCCCGCTAATTTCAGCTGAATCGAGAAATTCGACAGGCATAGTAATATCTGCAGAAGAAGCATTCCCAATGATCTGAAATTGAATCTGGTAGGTTACACCGGGATCTTCCAGTACAAAGAATGTACCGCTCCCCTGGATAAACTGCACATAGTTATCACCTTCGTAAGTATAAGTGTAATCATACTTTTTACACGATGAAACCAGCATGATAACCAGTGCAAGTAGTGCAATTATATTAATGTATCTTTTCATAATTCTATTCTTTAACTAGTTAATTGAATTAATATCCCGGATTTTGCTGTTCGGCAATTACAAGATTGGCCTGAATTTCCCTGTCTGGTATAGGATAAGCAAACAAGTAGTTAGGATATTC
>CAZWFM010000025.1:0-9852 GCA_964633185.1 uncultured Bacteroidales bacterium
TTTGTTGCATCTGTTGATGAGATCGCTTTTTGCTGACAATGTCCGTGCAATATTATTTTTGCGGTCCGGGTAGTAAATTTATCAGATGTTATTTTTCCTTTCCCGACTTCTCTTACAATGAATTCTTCTATTGTATAGGTATTTTCAGCAATCGCCAAAGCCGCCTTTTTTTTCTCTCCTCTTAATAAATCCGGGTATTCATCGCGAAATGTCAGAATAGCTGAGGGTTCAATTCCAATTAATGGCATTTCCTTGCTTATCAAAGGAGCAAACATATCAATATTTCTTTCCGCTAATTTCCTGGCTTTCTTTAGAAATCCTTTGGAAAGATACGGGCGACCACTGTCTGCATTGTTTGCAGTATGAATTTTATATCCCAATTTATTTAGAAGTCTGACCGAATCAATTCCTATCTTCACATCATTATAATTTGTAAACTCATCAACAAACAGATAAGCACTACCAATCGAGCGATTTAGTTTCTCATTCAGTGGTTTTACATTTTTTTTCAACCACTTTCTCAGAGTATGCCTGTAAACAGAAGGCAAAGATCTCTCAACTGCAAATCCAATTGATCTTTTGAGAGTATTTGCAAACAACTTTGAATTCAACAAGGCATTATAAACTTTACTAATCTGCGAAGCAAATGCCTGCAATTTCGAAAAATTCGCTATCAGCAAGGTTCGAACCGAAGGCAAATTGGATCTGTAATACTGGTTTAGAAATTCTGCTTTCAATTTTGCCATATCCACCCCTGATGGACATTCAGATTTACAGCCTTTGCAGGAAAGACACAAGTCAAGAATACCATACAACTCTTTGTCGTTGAAAGGATTTGTCTTTTTGCTTTTTGTTAGAATACTGCGTAAAATATTTGCCCGGGCGCGGGTTGTTTTATCTTCATCTCGAGTAGCCTGGTATGACGGACACATGGTGCCACCTATCAGGGCAGACTTGCGACAATCAGCAGAACCGGTACATTTTTCCGCTAAACGCAAAAAACCATCTGATTCGGAAAAATCAAATATTGTATTGTATTCAGGTGTTTCCTGGCCGGGCTTATACCTTAAATTAATATGCATTGGAGGTGCATCTGTAATTTTCCCGGGATTAAAAACACCGTATGGGTCCCATGTTCGCTTAATTTTTCTTAGCAACTGATAATTTTCTTCTCCAATCATAAATGGAATAAACTCACCCCGTAAACGTCCATCGCCATGCTCTCCGCTTAATGAACCTCTGTAATTTTTTACAAGTTTTGCAATTTCCAGGGCAATGGTATGAAACTGTTCCACTCCTTCTTTAGTTTTCAGATTAATAACCGGTCGCAAATGCAATTCACCGGTTCCAACATGTGCATAAATTACACAATTCAGTCCCTCCTCTTTTAATACCGAATAGAAATCATTGATGTATTCCGGTAATACTTCAGGATGCACGGCTGTATCCTCTATTACTGAAACCGGCTGGTCATCTCCTGGAATATTCGAAAGCAATCCGAGACCTGCTTTTCTAAGTGCCCAGACTTTTTCTATATCCGCATCAAAGAGCAAAGGAAATTCATAGCCAAGTCCTGCTTTTTTCAACTCCGAAATAAGATCTTTTGCATTCCTGTTGATTTCTTTTCTGCTTTCGTTTATGAACTCCACACAAAGAAGAGCCCCCGGATCTCCTTTTATAAAAAAGGAATTATGACTATGCTTAAAACTGCTTTTTGTGCATTCAAGAATTATGTTATCAATAAGTTCAACTGCTCCCGGATGGTGTTTCAATGCTATCAAATTGGCTTTCAGGGCTTCAGCAACACTTTTGTGATGAACCACCAGCAAACCTTTTTCAGAAGGAGGCAGATCAACCAGGTTCAGCTTTATTTCCGTAACAAACATCAAAGTTCCCTCTGATCCGCAAATCAAATTGCAGAAATTAAAAGGTTTACCCTCTTCAACAAAAGGTTCCGTATCCATTAAAAGATCAATGGCATATCCGGTGTTTCTTCGCTTTATCCCTGGATCAGGAAACTCCTCGGAAATTCTTTTCCGATTTGCATGATCGGATAATATGTTTTCAATATTTCTATATATATCACCCTCAAGTGTTTCCAGTTTGCATTTTCCTGAAAATTCATATTTTGTTAAAGTTTTAAACTGAACTTCAGAACCGTCACTTAAAAACCCGCGCAATTCCATTGTATGATCACGAGTGCTTCCATAGATCAGTGAATGAGAACCACAGGCATTATTCCCGACCATACCGCCAATCATGCATCTGTTTGAAGTTGAAGTTTCCGGACCAAAATACAAACCATATGTTTTCAGGTGCATATTCAATTCATCGAGTACTACTCCCGGTTGCACTCTAACCCACTTTTCTTCTGTATTTACTTCCAGAATCGTAGTTAGATACTTTGATGTATCAACAACTATTCCATCTCCGACAACCTGACCGGCAAGAGAGGTACCTGCAGCTCTCGGTATAATGGATACATTGTTCTCATTTGCAAACAGAATGATATTCTGAATATCTTTCTCAGAACGTGGGATGATTACAGCCAAAGGCATTTCCTGATATGCAGAAGCATCTGTTGCATAAAGGATCAGGTCTACCTCACTCAATAATATTTCACCGTTAATTTGATCTCTTAACTTCCTTATTTTATCTTCAATCATCTCGATTACAATTAAAACTTTAGTACAATACTACAGGCCTTTCAGGATATCCCACAGAAATTATAAAATTGCAAATATATTTCTTTTGCTTGCATTTTATTCTGAAGCGTCCTAATTTAGTTCGCTGTATTAATATTTGTTAAACCTTAAATCAATGAAAACAAAAACAATTTTTCTATTGGCCATGGTTGCAATGATTTTTTCATCATGTATGAAAAACGATCAGAGACCCCCCCGTATAGAGCTTGAGGATTTTTTTAAAAATCCTGAAAAAGCCTATTTTAAAATCTCACCTGGCGGACAATTCATCTCTTTTACAGCACCCTATAAAAACCGAATGAATTTATTTATCCGGGAAGTGGGACAGGATTCCATACAACAGATCACCTTTGATACGGATCGTGATATTGCAGGATATCTCTGGGCAAATGATTACAGAATCCTCTATGTCAAAGATGAAGATGGTAATGAGGACTTTAAATTATATGGAGTCGACAGGGATGGTGGAAATCCGAAATGCCTGACCTGTTTCGAAGGTGTCAGAACACAGATCATTGATGATTTGCCTGATCAACCGACTGAAGTCCTGATCGGACTTAACAAAAGATCGCCGCAGGTATTTGATCCTTATCGATTGAATATTGAAACAGGTAAAATGACACTTCTTGCAGAAAATCCCGGGAATATTGTCGGCTGGATCACAGATCATGATGGGAAATTAAGAGCTGCTTATGCTATTACAGACGGTGTCAACCAGACATTGCTTTACAGAGACAATGAGGAAGATGAATTCAGGGAAATACTAACAACCAGCTGGCGCGATAATTTCAACCCTCACTTTTTTACATTTGATAATAAAATGCTGTATGCATCATCTAATCTTGGAAGAGATAAAGAGGAGATAGTAATTTTCGATCCCCAGACAGGTGAGGAAGTAGAAACCCTATACAAAGATGATGAAGTCGATGTGGATGGTTTGCAATATTCACGAAAGCGAAAAGTACTTCTTTCCGCATCCTATACAACGGACAAGAGACAATATCATTTTTTTGATGAAGATGCGCAAATACAATATGAGTTTTTGCAGCAGGAGCTTCCCGATTATGAAATCTATATTTCGGCTACAGATACTGCAGAAACAAAATTTATTGTAAGAACATATAGTGACAGAAGTCGCGGTACATACTATTTATTGGATTCAGAAACGAATGAACTTACTAAAATAGCAGATATAAGTCCATGGTTAAACGAGAATGAACTGTCAGAAATGAAACCCATAACCTATCAAAGCAGGGACGGATTAACCATCCATGGATATTTAACTCTTCCTAAAGGGTATAAGGCAAAAAACCTTCCTGTTGTCATTAACCCGCATGGCGGGCCCTGGCACAGAGACTACTGGGGTTTCAACCCTGAAGTTCAACTGCTGGCTAACCGTGGTTATGCCGTACTTCAGATGAATTTCAGAGGATCGACTGGTTATGGTAAAGAATTCTGGCTAAAATCAGTAAAACAGTGGGGCCGCAACATGCAGAACGATATTACGGACGGAGTTCACTGGTTGATCGATAAAGGCATTGCAGATCCTGAACGTGTTGCTATTTATGGTGGAAGTTATGGCGGCTATGCAACACTTGCCGGACTTACCTTTACTCCGGATGTATATGCATGTGGTATAGATTATGTTGGAGTGTCCAATATGTTTACTTTTATGAAAACTATTCCTCCTTATTGGGAACCAATACGTGAACTTTTCTATGAACTTGTCGGAAATCCGGTTGAAGACAGTCTTCTGCTGGCTGAAGTATCTCCCGTATTTCATGCCGATAAAATTCAGGTTCCCTTATTCATTGCGCAGGGTGCAAATGATCCGAGAGTGAATAAAGCAGAGTCTGATCAAATGGTAGAAGCACTCAAACAAAGAGGCATTGAAGTTGAATATATGGTAAAAGACAATGAAGGGCACGGATTTCGCAATGAAGAAAACAGGTTCGATTTTTACAGGGCAATGGATAAATTCCTGGCCGAGCATATTGGTGATTCTGTTAAGACTGCCAATTCATTTTAGATATACCTGCTTAAAGAGGCTGCTTTATTCCAGGCAGCCTCTTTTTATAACCGATTATCAATCCGTGGTAATTGCATTGGCTATCAGTACTCCATATGATCCGAAATATGATAAATAACATAAAAAAGGAATGTGCTAAAGTTTGTTTTTAGTTCCCTAAAATATATCTTTGTTTTCTTTTTAAGAATTCTATGAATAATCTACTGAGAAAGAGTAATTAACCACTCCGGAAGGTAACATAATTGAATTTCTTGGTTTTGTTCATATTTGCATTCGAAACAATCGTTAATTAATTGTAAATCAATTCTATAAATAAATCTCTAATTATGATAAACAAAATCACAAGTCTCGCAGAATACTTACAGAAATACAAAGAGAGTGTTGCCGATCCTGAAGGATTTTGGGCAAATATTGCAGAAAGTCATTACTGGCACAAAAAATGGGACAAGTTGCTGGATTGGAGATTTGAAGGAAAAGATGCACCTGTTGTAAATTGGTTCGTAAATGGGAAATTGAACATCACGGAGAATATATTTGAAAGAAATATGTTCATGCGTAAAGATCAGGTAGCGATTATCTGGGAACCAAATGATCCGAAAGAAAAAGAAATTAAACTTACTTACGGTGAATTATTTGATAAGGTAAAAGAATTCGCAAACGGTTTGCTCAAATTAGGTATTAAAAAAGGAGACAGGGTAGCCATTTATCTTCCTATGTTACCTGAATTGGTTATTTCTATGCTTGCCTGTGCGCGTATCGGAGCTATCCATTCTATTGTTTTTGCAGGATTCTCTGCATCCGCTCTGGCTGATCGTATAAAGGATGCAACATCAAATGTTGTAATTACATCCGATGGTGGCTACCGGGGCACAAAGAGCATTCCTCTGAAAAGTATTGTTGATGAAGCCTTGGAGGACTGTCCGACAGTAAAGCACACCATTATTTTCAAACACACGGGTGAGAATATCAGTTTTAACAAAGACCGGGATATCTGGTGGGATGATGTCATTAAAGGTGTTGGTACAGATAATAAAGCCGAGGTAATGGATTCAGAGGATACATTGTTTATTCTTTACACTTCAGGTTCTACAGGAAAACCGAAGGGAGTAGTGCATACTATAGGAGGTTACATGGTATTTGCCGAATACACCTTCAAAAATGTATTTCAGTATAGTGATGGTGACGTATTCTGGTGCACAGCTGATATCGGATGGGTAACAGGTCATACATACATTGTTTATGGGCCGTTGTTGAGCGGGGCTACTTCCATTATGTTTGAGGGTGTTCCGACATGGCCTGATGGAGGAAGATTCTGGGAAATCGTTGACAAATATAAAGTAAGCCAATTCTACACTGCTCCTACTGCTATTCGGGCATTGGTTGCCCTTGGTGATGAATTTGTTACAAAGCATGATCTCAGTTCATTAAAAGTATTGGGTACCGTTGGAGAACCTATCAATGAGGAAGCATGGAGATGGTATCATGATCTTGTAGGTAAGGGTCGGTGTCCAATTGTTGATACATGGTGGCAAACAGAAACCGGTGGTATTATGATCACTCCTTTGGCAGGGATTACTCCTACCAAACCATCACTTGCTACTCTTCCTTTACCAGGCATTCAACCGATTCTGTTGGACCCTGAGGGAAATGAACTAAAAGAAAATAGTGTGGAAGGTATATTGTGTATCAAATTTCCATGGCCGGGTATGTTAAGAACCACATACGGTGATCATAGAAGATGCTACGAAACATATTTCTCAGCATTTAAGGGTCTTTACCTAACAGGCGACGGTGCAAAACGTGACGAAGAAGGATACTATCGTATTATTGGCCGAATTGACGATGTTATCAATGTATCCGGACACAGAATTGGAACTGCAGAAGTTGAAGATGCCATTAACCAGCATCCTAAAGTTACTGAATCTGCAGTTGTTGGTTACCCTCATAATATTAAAGGTTCCGGAATTTATGCTTATGTAATTTGTGAAGAACTTTCTGATGCCGAAATGGTAAACATTGAAAAAGAGATCAGGGATACTGTCACAAAATACATCGGCCCTATTGCAAAACCAGACCTGATCCAGATTGTAAGCGGGCTCCCAAAGACACGTTCCGGTAAAATTATGCGACGTATCCTCAGAAAAATAGGGGAAGGTGATGCAACAAATCTGGGGGATACTTCCACATTGCTTGATCCCGGAATTGTTGAAGAAATCATCAACGGTGCCAAAGTAGAAGTAAAACGATAATCATAATTATTATAATCAAAAAATGAAGTCAGAATAAAACATTCAATTCATCTTATTCTGACTTCTGCTTTTTCGTTAATACTATGGAAAATAACAAAACAATTTACAGAGGAATGGTTGTTATTGCAGCCATTCTTATTCAACTTGCCCTCGGCGCTATATATGCCTGGTCTGTATTTACACCTTCACTTGTGGAAGCCGGATGGTCAAAAGAAAACACACAATGGGTTTTTGCTATCGGATTGGCTTCTTTTGCAATTTTTATGGTATTTGCCGGTAAAAAACTTACGGCCTGGGGCCCTCAGAAGCTTGCATGGATTGGCGGTATTGTACTTGGTTTGGGTTATCTGCTGGCCGGATTGGTTGGCGGAACAAGTTTTTGGGCATTGTTGTTATTTATTGGTTTGATCGGTGGAGCAGGAATAGGATTTGCGTATGTGGTTCCCATTGCAGTTGGAATGCGATGGTTCCCTGATAGGAAAGGGATGATCACAGGATTGGCTGTTGCAGGTTTTGGATTCGGGGCAATGCTTTGGGTTAAACTTGCAGGACAATGGGGAGATCTGATTCGTAACATGGGATTATCATCAACATTTGTTATTTATGGAATAGCATTTGCAACCATGGTAATCATAGGTGGTCTATGGATGAAATTTCCTCCCGCAGGGTGGCAACCAAAAGGATTCAAGGCTACACAAACTGCTTCTGCAAATGATCGAAATAACCGTGAATTCACTAGCAGTGAGATGCTAACTAAAGTACAGTTTTATCTTATCTTCCTGACTTTTGTTTTCAGTGCAGGAGCAGGATTGATGTCAATAGGCCTTATGAAATTATATCCCATGGAGGCTTTGCAGAATGCAGGTATGTCTGCCGCACAGGCCAGTGCAATTGCAGGCACTGCCATGGCTGTGTTTTTTAGTCTTGCAAATGGACTGGGCCGTATTGTTTGGGGTTTATTAAGTGATACACTGGGTCGCAAAACCTCTATAATCATAATGACTGCCACACAGGGTATTATTGTAATTCTTTTCACCTATATGGCAGGAACTGAAGTATTACTTTATCTTGGTGCAGCTCTTATCGGATTTAATTTCGGAGGCAATTTTGCTTTATTCCCGACTATAACTGCTGATACATTTGGCGCTAAGAATATTGGTCAAAACTATCCTTTTGTTTTTCTTGCTTATGGTGTTGGTGGCATTTTGGGGCCAATTCTTGGCGGGAAAATGGGTGATTTGGGTAATTTTCCATTAGCTTTTACTATTTCAGGCATTGCTGTATTGATTGGAACATTGTTAACAATAATTGTAAAACCTGCCAGGAAATAAGAAGCATTGTATTATTTATACATATAGCCTGTACAAATTTACATGTTCATGAATTAATTATTGACCTGGTTCCTTTTCAGCTGGTTTTCACTTGCAGTCTTCCTAAGACAAGCCCTCATTATTCTTTAATGTAAGGATATTATTTTCAATTGATTAACTTAGTATTCAATGAAATGTTGAATACCCAAAAACTTTAAAACATGCCAATAAAGAAGCTTAATAGCATATTCAGACCCAAAAGGATTGCACTGATTGGGGTATCAAATGATCCCAAGAGTGTGGGAGGAATTACTTTAAAGAACCTGGTAGGTGGTGGTTTTAGTGGAGTAGTATATCCTGTGAACCCTAAACGGGAAGCTGTGCTGGGAATTCCTTGTTTTCCCGATGTAAAAAGTCTTCCTAAAACACCGGATCTGGCAGTTATCATGACAGCAGCTAAAATAGTACCTCAGTTGGTCAGAGAATGCGGAGAAGCCGGTATACCGGGTTTAATTATTATGTCAGCAGGTTTTAAGGAAATTGGTGAAGAGGGAAGAAAACTTGAAGAACAGGTCAAAGAAGAAAAGGCTAAATTCCATGATATGCGTATTATTGGGCCAAACTGCCTTGGAATTTTAGTACCCGGACTGAACATGAATGTTAGTTTTGCGTCCGGTATGCCAAAGATGGGACACGTAGCTTTTATTTCTCAATCAGGTGCCTTGTGTACTTCCTTGCTCGACTGGGCTTATGAAAATAATGTCGGATTTTCCTATTTTGTCTCTATTGGCAATTCGATAGATGTAAGCTTTGGAGATTTAATAGATTACTTTGGGCAGGATCCGAATACGAAGTCCATTGTCTTGTATGTAGAATCAATTTCTAATGCACGTTCATTTATGTCAGCGGCCCGTGCGTTTGCCCGAAAAAAACCTATCATAGTATATAAATCAGGACGGTTTCCTGAATCAGCAGCAGCTGCGGCATCACATACAGGTGCAATGGCTTCTGAAGATTCAATTTATGACGCTGTTTTCAGAAGAGCAGGTATTGCCAGAGTATATAACTATGGGGATATTTTTGATTTTACTGATCTTATTGGCAGAAGAAGAGCCCCGAAAGGATCTAACCTTGCTATAATAACCAATGCAGGCGGTCCCGGTGTAATGGCCACTGACTCATTAATATCCTGGGGAGGCAAGCTGGTAGAGCTTTCAGAGAAAACAATTCAGAAACTGAACGATAACCTCCCCCCTTTCTGGTCGCACGGTAATCCTGTTGATACACTTGGGGACGCTACACCCGAGCGTTTTGCAAAAGCTACTGAAATAGTACTGGAGGATGAAAATGTGGATGCTGTTTTGGTACTTCTAACCCCCCAGGCAATGACTGAACCTACAGAAACTGCTCAAGCCATTGCTGATCTTGTAGGAAAAACGTCAAAGGCAATTATGGCGGCCTGGCTTGGAGGTGCAAGCATGAGAGCAGGCATGACGGTCTTTAGCAATGCCGGTATTGCAGCTTACAGTACACCTGAACAAGCTATCCTTGCTTTTATG
>CAZWFM010000025.1:9952-13933 GCA_964633185.1 uncultured Bacteroidales bacterium
CAATGCCGGTATTGCAGCTTACAGTACACCTGAACAAGCTATCCTTGCTTTTATGACACTTACACATTACTCCGAGAATCTGGAGCTTTTGTATGAAACCCCGAAAGAGATACCGGTTTCTTTTAGTTATGACAGGGATGAACTTCGAAAGAAATATCTGCTGGAAATATTTCCTAAAGCAAAAATCCTTAATGAAGATGATTCCAAGCAACTCATCAATGATTACGGAATTGCAACAACACATCCTCAAGCTGCATCGAATGAAGATGAGGCTGTGCAAATTGCAAATGAAAAAGGATATCCTGTTGTGCTAAAAATTTATTCGAATGATATAACTCACAAATCAGATGCAGGTGGTGTAGCATTGAATGTCAGAAATGATGAAATGGTAAGAGCCACTTTCAGAAACATAATCAAAACAGTATCCGAAAAACTACCGGATGCAAAAATTGACGGAGTAACTGTTCAAAAAATGATCTCTTCAAAAGATGCTGTAGAATTGATTCTTGGAATTAAAAAAGATCCTGTTTTTGGAACAGTGATGCTCGTTGGTATGGGTGGAACTACTGCTGAATTGTTTAAGGATAAGCGACTTGAATTTCCTCCTTTGAATGAGAGACTGGCAATACATATGCTTCAATCACTGAAGATTTATCCTTTACTAAAAGGCTATCGGGGAAGCAAACCTAAAAATATTAATAAGTTAATTGAAGTTATTATTCGCTTATCCTATTTAGCAGCAGATTATCCCGAGATTGAAGAATTGGATATTAACCCGCTTCTTGTCACACCTGACAATATCATAGCACTGGATGCACGAATTGTTGTTGATGAAAAATTATTGTATCATCCGGTTAAGGATTATTCACATCTGATTTTAAGACCTTATCCTGAACGATTAACATCAAAAGTCAAACTGGATGATGGAAATGAAGTTTACCTGAGACCTATTAAACCGGAGGATGAGCCTATGTGGCTTGAATTGCTGGCCAGTTGCTCTAAAGAATCAATATATCTTCGATTCAGGTATGATTTTTATTATGATTCGCACGATGTTGCTTCTCAATTCTGTTTTATTGATTATGACAGGGAAATTGCAATCGTTGCCGAGATCACGGAAAAAGGAAAGAAAAAACTTATAGGTGTCGGGCGACTAATTGCCGATCCCGATGTTGAGATCATGGAATATGCGATTCTTATTACGGATGAATGGCATAACAAGGACCTGGGATACATACTTACGGAATTTTGCATAAATATTGCAAAGAGTAACGGGATTAAAAAACTTCTTGCCGAAACAACAAAAAATAATAAACCAATGATCTCAGTATTTAAAAAACTAAACTTTAAAATTCATTTTAATGAAGATACTACTGTTTCAGTAACCAAAATGTTAACAGAAGAAGAATAATCGTGCTCTTTATTGAAAAGATTTGCTCAGGAAGCATGGAATTATTCCCGGAGTTTATTTCTAAACAACCGGGAGCTTTTTTGAAATCTTATGAATTTGGAAAAAATTGAAAACGCAGCAGAAATAATTCGTAACGCCAAATATGCTGTCGCTTTTACCGGTGCCGGCATTTCTGTCGAAAGTGGAATTCCTGCATTCAGAGATGAAAACGGTATATGGAATTCTCATCATCCTATTTATCTTGAAATTGATTTTTTTAAAAAAAAGCCGCTCCAGTCATGGAAGAAGATCAAGGAAATATTTTATGACAATATTCATGAAGCTGAACCAAATATTGCTCATAAAGTACTTGCTAAAATGGAAAAAAGAAGTTTTATTGAATCGATAATCACCCAAAACATTGACAATCTTCATCAAAAAGCAGGAAGCAAATATGTATATGAACTCCACGGCAATTATAAGCGTCTGATCTGTATGGAATGCAGTTCTGAATATGATATAAGTTTTGCCGATCTGGATTTCCTGCCTCCTACATGCTATGTTTGCAAAGGAATATTGAAACCCAATATTGTTTTCTTCAATGAACCAATACCTCAGTTTGCTAAAACCCGATCATTCGCTGAAGCAAAAAAAGCAGACGTGATGCTCATTATAGGAACCAATGCGGAAGTACTTCCGGCAGCAGATTTACCGGTAGTTGCGAAAGAGCACGGTGCAAAAATCATTGAAATTAATATCAAAGAATCTCACCTGACAAAATCCATATCTGATATTTTTATCAAAGGAAAAGCAACTGACGTTCTCAAAAGAATTGGCAAATACCTTTATCTCTAGATAATTTGCCGGTTTTTCAAGCTTTCAAGTACAAGCTTCAACAGTTCATTTTTGTCTATTCATGATGAAAATCATAATGTATATATTACACTGATAATGCATTAATTAGTAACTTTCAGTATGAAGATACTTGTTTTCAACTGTGGAAGTTCCTCAATAAAATATCAGCTGTTCGATATGCCCGGGGAACATGTTCTGGTCAAAGGAATAGTTGAAAAAATTGGATTGAATCATGCCTGTGTCAAATATGAAAAAGCGACCGTAGCTGAAATAATTCTTGAAAAAGAAATTGCTGATCACCAGACAGGCATTGATAACATCCTGAATCTATTAACAGATAAAAATAATGGCTGCCTGAATGATATAAATGAAATAGAGGCAGTAGGTCACAGAATAGTACATGGCGGCGAAGAATTCAAATCAAGTGTTTTAATAACAAAAAAGGTTCTTAAAGAAATTGAAAATTGTATCGAGCTGGCTCCTTTGCATAATCCTTCAAATCTCAAAGGAATATATGCCATTGAAAAAATCATACCCGGTATCAAACAAGTTGCAGTTTTTGATACGCAATTTCATCAATCCATGCCACCTCATGCCTATTTGTATGCCATTCCGTACCGATATTATGAAAAAAGCAAAATCCGAAGATATGGTTTTCATGGCATGAGTCATTCTTACGTCACACATAAAGCTTGTGAATTGTTAAATACCGGCATTGAAAAAATAAAAATAATCAGTTGTCATCTGGGCAATGGCTCTTCAATTACAGCTATAGATAAAGGCAGGTCCATCGATACTTCAATGGGATATACTCCTCTTGAAGGTCTTATCATGGGTACACGATCAGGTGATTTGGATATTGGTGTGGTCATATATATTATGGAAAATGATGGTTTGGATCACACAGACATAAATACTTTATTAAACAATGAAAGTGGCCTATTGGGAATCTCAGGAATCTCATCTGATATGCGAGAAATTGAATCGGCAACAACAGGTATCAATAATAAAAGAGCACAAATTGCTTTGGATATGTTCTGTTATCGAATAAAAAAATACATAGGCGCCTATTCTGCAGCATTAAATGGTCTTGATCTATTGATTTTCACAGGGGGAATTGGCGAAAACAGACCTGAAATACGTAAAATTGTATGTGAAAACCTTGATTATTTGGGAATAAAACTGGATGCGAACAAAAATAACAAAACCCTTTCTTATGAAAACATCATCTCAGCCGAAAATTCAAGAGTGAAAATTATTGTAATACCAACCAATGAAGAACTGGTTATTGCCAAAGATACTATGGAAATAATTTCAGGAACTTAAAGGGCCAGCTAATGATATGAAGACTCTAAATGAATTATTAAGTATTGCACAAAACAAAAAAGAAAGTAAAAAAATCGTTGTTGCTTCTGCAGCAGATGAGCTTGTGTTAAAGGCTATTTCAGAATTTCAAAAATTCGGCCTGATTGAACCTATTCTTGTTGGAGAAAGAAATGAAATTTCCAGAATACTGAATGAGTATAAAATTGATCTTAACAATTACGATATTTGTTCTGCTGAAAATGAAATTGAATCTGCAAAAATTTCGGTTGAACTCGTTAGGAAAGGAAAGGGTGATATCTTAATGAAAGGTTTGCTTTCCACGAAAATATTTATCAAAGAAATACTAAATAAAAAAACTGGTATCAATACTTCCGGATATTTTAGTCATGTGGGAATTTTTGAATCGCCAT
>CAZWFM010000026.1:0-13623 GCA_964633185.1 uncultured Bacteroidales bacterium
GAAATTAGAGCCAGCAAAAATATGTGTTCTGGTTTAATTATGCAATACAAATCTTTACTTTTTTCGGAAAAAATCCATTACTTAGAGAAGAAATAAAACGTATTAACTTATGAAGGTACTCGGACTCGGAAATGCATTGGTGGATGTATTGGTTCAACTTGAAAATGAAAAGGTTATTCATCATTTTAAATTCCCAAAAGGAGGTATGCAACTTATTGGAGTAAACGATATCCCAGATTTAAATGATCATATTCAACTTCTTACATCAGTAATGAAATCAGGTGGATCAGCTGCAAATACAATTCACGGACTGGCATCTCTGGGAACAAAATGTGGATTCAGTGGTAAAGTTGGTAAGGATGAATTGGGGGATTTCTATATTGAAGATCTGGAATCTGCTGATGTTAAACTCTACATAAACAGATCTGATATCAGTACGGGCAGAGCATATACTTTGATAACGCCTGATACAGAAAGAACTTTTGCTACTTACCTTGGCGCCGCTGTTGAACTTTCTGTTCATGATCTGGAAGCTGTTAACTTTGATGATTTTGATCTTATTCATATTGAAGGTTACCTTGTTCAAAATACTTCTCTTGTTGAGGAATCAATGAAAATAGCCAGACATAAAGGTTTAAAAATATCGCTTGATCTGGCAAGTTATAACGTTGTGGAAGCAAACAGAGATTTTCTTTTGAAAGTAATTCCTAACTATGTTGACATTGTTTTTGCAAATGAAGAAGAAGCAAAAGCATATACAGGTGCAAATCCACATGATGCACTGGCTATTATTGCAAAACAGTGTTCTGTTTCCATTGTTAAAATTGGTAAAGAAGGATCTCTGATACAGGCAGAGGGAGCAAAATACAAAATAGACAGCATACCTTCAAAAGTACTCGATACTACAGGTGCAGGTGACCAGTATGCTGCAGGATTTTTGCATGGCTTTGTCAGAAACCTCAATTATGAAAAATGTGGAAAGATAGGGACTCTGCTTGCAGGAAAGGTAATTGAACATTATGGGGCACGAATCCCGTATGACTTATGGGAGAGTATACTTCAAAAAGTTGATGCAATTACACAAAGCTAATAAGATACAATGTATCAGAAAAGTCCGTATAATTCGGCATTGACTTTATCGATAACAAGACTTAAGTCTTCTGATTTATCAATGAAGTTTGTGTGATCAACATCAACAATCATCATTTTGCCAAGATTATAAGATTCAACCCATGACTCATAACGCTCATTCAATTTCCTTAAGTAGTCAAGCCGAATATTAT
Organism: uncultured Bacteroidales bacterium; assembly: GCA_964633185.1. Lineage (GTDB taxonomy): Bacteria > Bacteroidota > Bacteroidia > Bacteroidales > UBA10428 > UBA10428. Next base: position 1,284 of record CAZWFM010000026.1, read on the forward strand.
CCTCATATTTTCTCCCTCTTTTTTCAATCTGTTTAACCAAAGTAGGAACAGATGCACGTAAATATAACACCAGATCTGGCGGATCGATGAGTGATGATATCAAATTAAACAGAGTAAAATAATTTTCAAAATCTCGAGTAGACATTAATCCCATAGAATGAAGATTGGGAGCAAAAATATATGCATCCTCATAAATTGTTCTATCCTGTATTATAGTTTTCTCTGATTGTTTTATTTCTAAAATGTGATTAAACCTGCTGTTAAGGAAATAAATCTGCAGGTTAAACGACCAACGTTGCATATCGTTATAAAAATCATCCAGGTAAGGATTATCGTCAACATCTTCATAGTGAGCCTGCCAGTTAAAATGTCGGGACAATAAACTGGTAAGAGATGTTTTCCCTGAGCCGATGTTTCCTGCAATAGCGATATGCATTTTTTATATTTTATGTTTTATGTCTATGTTAATTTACCCTTTTCTTTCTTAATTTACAACGCAGATGTTTAATATTATCTATTGAATCATTTGAATTATATCATCCAAATATTTTCTTGTGTTATACAATCTGGGAACTTTGTTTTGCCCACCGAGTTTACCTCTCCTTTCCATCCATTTATAAAAAGTACCCTGATCAACCTGTCTAACTAATGGCTTATCCAGGGTAATATTCTTATAACGCTTAGCTTCATAATCTGAATTAATTTGCATCAATGCATCGTCGAGAAAATAAATGAATTCATTTATATTCTCAGGAGGAACTGCAAATTCGATAATCCATTCATGCCTGCCATTTGATCTGTCATCCATAAATACAGGCCCTACTGTGTAATCTGTTACCTGTGCTTTTGTCTTTTCGCACGCGATATTAAGTGCTTTTTCGGCATTATCAATAATGACTTCTTCTCCAAAAACGTTGATGAAATGCTTTGTTCTGCCTGAGATAATAATCTTATGCGGATACGTCGAAGTAAATATTATTGTATCGCCGATCAAGTAGCGCCAGAGGCCCGAGTTTGTAGTAATAACGAGGGCATAATTTATTCCTGTTTCAACCTGATCGATGGTTAAAGCCTTCGGGCTTTCTTTGTTTAATTCTTCAACAGGTATAAATTCATAAAAGATACCATAATCAAGCATGAGCAACATATCATCTTTTTCTGGATCATCCTGAATCGCGAAAAAACCTTCAGAGGCATTATAGGTTTCAAGATAGTGCATATTCTCTGATGGAATAAATTTTCTAAATTGTTCTGCATAAGGTGCAAAATTTACACCCCCATGCATAAACAATTCTAAATTCGGCCATACTTCCAGTAGATTTTTTTTATTGGTGTAATCCAATATGTATTTTATCATTACAAGATTCCATGAGGGAACACCAGCAATACTTGTAACATTCTCGTTCACCGTCTCATTTGCAATTTTTTCCAGCTTTACTTCCCATTTGTCCAGCAAAGCAACTTCATAACTGGGAGTTCGGATAAATTCAGTCCAAAAGGGTAGATTTTCAATTAATATGGCTGACAAATCACCATAATATGATTGATTATTAAAATTATCAATCTTATGACTTCCTCCAAGCGTTAATCCCTTTCCGTTAAAGATTTTCGAATCAGGATAATTATTTGTATACAATGCCAGCACATCTTTCCCGCCTCTGAAATGGCACTTTTCCAAAGCCTCCTTACTTACGGGTATAAATTTACTTTTTTCGCCAGTAGTACCGGATGATTTTGCAAACCATTTAATTTCCCCGGGCCACAATACATCTTGTTCACCTGCTCTTATTCTATCAATAAATGGTTTGAAATCTTCATATGTGCTTAATGGCGTTTTTTCCTGGAAATTAGAAACAGATTCGATAGAATCGTATTTATACATTTTACCCCATTCAGTATCAATAGCTTTATCAATTAATTGAATAAAGCTTTCTTTTTGAATCTGATCTGGATACTTGCGAATCAATTCAATTTGTGTAACTCTTTTAAAATTCAGCCAGTTAACAATGGATGTTATCAGTGGCATTTTTGGAATTGTTTATAGGTTGGAACAAAGATATGTATTCAGGCTTATTATACAAATACAATCAATTTTTGCACCTGTGTTATTGATGAATTTTCAAATTGTCTTCTTCTATTATAGAATATGCGAATGCAATAATATTTTAATGCAAAGTAAACTAATCGCAACTTATTGTTGAATTTTGATATGTTACTGAAATCAAAATAATATTTCCATAAATTAAGTCTTGTAATGAACAAATAGTACACTTAAATAGTTTTAATAGAGATGTTATTTTACAATGCTCTATTACATTAAAAATATATTTTCTTTTTATCTGAAATGTTTTGTACTATTATATAAATTTTGCCAAGCATTTTCAATTGTTTTCAGGTTTGTAATTAAACATTCAAAAGTGTTTTCATTGGAATACAAATAGAATTATGATAGAAACCATTGGTACTATTTCTAAAGAAGAACACATTAAGACAGTTGAACATTATATACTTTCTAATTCATTTGTTCTTCAAAATCTTGAACCCTTTTCAGGATACCATGGGAAAAATCTTCCCATTGATCAGAAGCCTGATACCTTTTTTTTGGTAACAACTGAATTTTATTCAATGGAAAAAATTTTAAGGATAGCTGACAATATTAAGCAATATACCAATTTTGGATTTATGGCTAGTTCCGGCTCTATTTATATTGGAAATGATTCCTATCCTTTTATCAGAATAAGAGGATTGCCCAGTTATGAACCTGTTGAAGAAATTCAACGGTATTTTATGGATTCCGGTATTAAATACCAAAGAGGCAAAAGGTTGGATTCTATTGCTTTAATTGAATTGAAAAAAATCTTCAATCTTGAAAAACTCAATGAATACATGTTTAAAGATCAGGAAGACAGTATGCATTATCTGGATATTGGAAGACAACTGACTTGGGGGAGATTTAAAAGTGTATCCCGCTGGGTTAAAAACAATCTTGATAATAGCAATTTTGATGCAGCACTGGCTGTTGTTTATGCAAATAAAGTACTTGATCTTGTAAGAATTTATGCTCAAAATGTTAAAGTAAGCAGATTGGAAGAAATCAGGCAAAAGTATATTGAAGGCATTCGCAGGACAGATTAAATTTCTTCTAATGTGCTTCGAGCCAGTTTTCTCCTGAACCAATTTCAACCTCCAAAGGTACTTTAAGATTGGCGGCATGTTCCATTTCATGCTTCACCAGCTCACGGATTTCTTCAAGTTCCGGCTTGTACACATCAAATACCAATTCATCATGTACCTGTAGTATCATCCTGGTCCTGTATTTATCTGAAAGCCTTTGATGAATTCTGATCATAGCAATTTTAATTATGTCAGCAGCAGTGCCCTGGATAGGTGAGTTAATCGCATTTCTTTCTGCAATTCCTCTAATCATTGAATTGTGAGATTGAATATCAGGAAGGTATCTTTTCCGATTGTACAAAGTTGCAACATACCCTTGATGTTTTGCATTTTCAATGCTTTTTTCCATGTATGCCCTGACCTTTGGAAAGGTATTAAAATAGTTATCAATTAGCTCTTTTGCATCAATTCTTGAAATTCTCAGCCTTTGCGAAAGTCCGAATGCCGAGATCCCATAGATTATTCCAAAATTTGCAGTTTTTGCATTTGAACGCATTTCACGCGTAACATTTTGAGGATCAATCTTATAAATCTTTGAGGCTGTTGTACGATGTATATCTTCCCCTTCCGAAAATGCTTTTATCATTTGTTCATCACCACTAAGGTGCCCCATTAGTCTGAGTTCAATTTGAGAATAATCAGCTGAAAGAAGAACATATTCTTCATTCGTTGGAACAAATGCCTTTCGTATTTCCCGTCCTCTTTCTTCTCGAATTGGAATATTCTGAAGATTCGGGTTTACTGAACTTAATCTTCCGGTGGCAGCTATTGTTTGATTGAATGAAGAATGAATGCGCCCGGTTTTTTCACTTATTAATTTAGGCAAAGCACTTACATATGTTGATTGTAACTTGGTGAGTGTTCTGTAATCAAGAATCAGATTAATAATTGGATGGGCATCGGTTAGCCTTTGCAATACTTCTTCACCCGTTGAATATTGCTTTGTTTTTGTCATTTTTGTGTTTGCACTTATTTTCAGCTTCTCAAAAAGTATGATCCCCAGCTGTTTTGGAGAAGCTATATTGAAATGTTCCCCAGCCACATTATAAATAGTATTTTCAACAGATTTTATCTCCTTATTCAAGAACAATTCATAATTTTTTAGGTTTTCCCTATCAATATTAAAACCTGTTAATTCCATATGAACCAACACATCAATTAAAGGCATTTCGACCTCAGAGAAAAGATTGTATAATCCTTCTTTTTTTATTTCAGGAAAAATTTTATTGTATAACCTAAAGGTAATATCTGCATCTTCACAAGCATAATCCTTTGTTTTTTCAATAGGAACCTGACGCATATTCAACTGATCTTTCCCCTTTTTCCCTATTAGTTCTTCTATGCTTACCATTTTGTAGTTTAGTATGCTTTCTGCCAGACTATCCAGTTTGTGCCTCCTTTCCGGGTGTAAAAGGTAGTGAGCAACCATGGTATCAAAATATGGTTGTGATACTTTTATATCATATTTTGATAAAATCTCTATATCAAATTTTAGGTTGTGCCCAATTTTTAAAATGGATCCGGAGCTGAATATATCCTTAAGTTTCTTCAGTGTTTTCCTTGTCAATTCCTGATTCTCAGAAAATGGGACATACCAGGCTTGTTCTTCATCAGTACAAATAGCCAGGCCAACAATTTCGGCCATTAAGATATTTAGTCCTGTGGTTTCAGTGTCAAAACAAAATTTATCGACTTTTCCCAGTCTTGAAATCAATCTATCAATTTCATTCTCATTTTCAATTCGCTTGTAATCAACCTTATCTGTATGAAAAGATACAATGGAAGCCTGTGACTCGCTATTTTCTACCGTACTGAGATCAAACAGGGTTTTCTGAATTCCTATAGTATTCTCTTTCTCCTCGCCCAATATTCTTTGTGCTAATGTTCTGAATTCCAATTCATTAAACAATTTTTTTAGTTCGGATTTATCCGGATTTTGCCGTACAAACTCCTCCAAATGAATATTGATAGGAACACTAATATCAATGGTTACTAATTTTTTTGAAAGTAAGATTTGGTCTGTGTTTTCTTCAAGGCTTATTTTTTGTTTCCCCTTTAAATCGTTTGTATTTGCCAGCAAGTTTTCTACGCTGCCATATTGACCGATTAATTTTTTAGCCGTCTTTTCACCAATGCCGGGAGCTCCCGGTATATTGTCAGAAGAATCTCCCCACAAAGCAAGAATATCAACTACCTGAGAAGGATCATCAACTTCAAAATTTTTCTTTATTCCTTCAACACCAAGAATTTCATTATCATTACCGGAACGTCTGGGTTTATACATATATATTCCTTCTTCTACCAATTGAGCATAATCTTTATCCGGAGTCATCATATAGACTTCAAAACCTTCTTTTTTTGCTTTTTTTGATACAGTTCCAATAACATCATCTGCCTCAAAACCCTCATATTCAAGAATGGGAATATGATAAGCTTCTAAAATCCTTTTTATATATGGTACAGATAGTTTTATGTCGGGTGGTGTAGCTTCACGATTTGCCTTATATGCATCATACATTTCATGTCTGAATGTAGGCGAAGGAGGATCAAAGGCAACAGCAATATATCCGGGATCTTCTTTTCTGATTACCTCATCAAGAGTATTTACAAATCCTAATATTGCCGAAGTATTTAACCCCTTTGAATTTCTAATGGGCCGATTAATAAATGCATAATATGCTCTGAAGATCAAGGCATATGCATCCAAAAGAAATAGTTTCTTATTTTCAGACATGGATTCTATTCATTAATGCATTACATGTAGTCTCTTGTAAGTATAATTTTTCACGTGGAACATACTATGAGGGAATATTCACATTTATCCCATTCATGTTCTTTTACCATAAGCAACTAAAATAGTGCTGGGAATTTATAAATCAACTAATCGCAGACACAAGTATTTATACATTCGATCAAGGTTCTAAGTTTATTATACCGGATAGAATAATATGTATTTTTCCCTTCGCGAATTGAATTTAGAACGCCTTTATCTTTTAATATTCCCAAATGGTGCGATGTAGTAGACTGCTCAATTCCTATTTTTTCATAGATTTCAGTAACACTATGTTTTCCTCCATCTTCAAGATAATTCAGAATAGCTATTCGCATTGGATGAGCAATAGCCTTTAACATATTTGCAGCTTTCTCTAGTTGTTCAACAGTTAATTCATTAATAACCATTTTTACATATTTAATTATACAAATATATTACTATTTAGCATTCGAATTTTTTTCTGTTTGGTGATGAAATAATAATTTATTAAAATATAAAGTATTCATTTTAAGCATTTTTAATGCATTTCTTTTGGAAACATTATAAGCAATCACAAAATATCAATTCTAATGATGTTCAATTGGACCAATTCGCTTTCTATTTGCTTGATAGACAATTATTTAAATAATATTTTGAGATGTTTATTATTTGGGTAAAAATATTAAATTCAGTCAAAATACATGACAGATACAATTGAATAACTATTTTGAATATCTTTAATTGGTTGAAAAGTATATTTCATGGGACAATTGTCAAAAATAAAATTACCAGTATCTGAGGAACTGAATCGGTTCAATAAATTATTTTCAAAAACAATGAAATCGAAGGTACCTCTTTTAAATATCATTACAAATTATGTTCTTAAACGTAAAGGCAAGCAAATTAGACCTTTGCTTGTGTTCTTGACTGCAAAGGTCATTGGAGATATTACAAATTCTACATACACTGCAGCCACACTTATTGAGCTATTGCATACAGCCACCCTGGTTCATGATGATGTTGTTGATGATTCATACGAGAGAAGAGGATTTCTTTCAATAAACGCTTTGTGGAAATCGAAAATTGCAGTACTTCTGGGTGATTATCTTCTTGCTAAAGGTTTGCTTATTTCTGTTGAAACCAAAGAATATGAAATACTGGAAATTGTATCTGATGCAGTAAAAGAAATGAGTGAAGGTGAACTTCTACAGATTCAAAAAGCTAAAAATTTAAATATTAGTGAAGAAGAATATTTTGAAATCATCAGAAAGAAAACTGCAACACTGATTGCAGCATGTGCAGCAAGTGGAGCGCGTTCAGTTACGAAAGATAAAAAAGAGATTGAAAAAATGAAAGAGTTTGGAATTAAGATTGGAATTGCCTTTCAAATTAAGGATGATCTTTTCGATTATGAAAAAACTACAATAACAGGAAAACCAAAAGGAAATGATATACAGGAAAGAAAATTAACGCTTCCTTTGATCGTATCACTTTCCAATGCAAATTCATCCGAACGTAAAGAAATTTTAAAATTAATCAGTAAAAAATCCTCTAAGAGGCTGACATACAGTAAGATATATGATTTTGTTCATAAAAATGGTGGTCTCGATTATGCCCATGAAAAATTGATTGAAAACAGAGATCAGGCACTCAATATATTGAAAGAATTTGCTCCAAATGAAGCATTAGATTCATTAATTATGCTGGTCAATTTCATTGTTGAAAGGAATAATTAACCTTTTTTTATAATTGCATTATAAATTTTTAACGCAATTTTTTTCCCGACAATTGCCTCAATATCTTCAATCTTCTTAGTTTTTAGAAATTCGACTGATTTAAAAGCCTTAATTAATTTTTCAACCGATTTTTCACCAACACCTTTAATTTCTTCCAGACTATTTTGAATCATTGCTGAAGATCTTTTTTTCCGGTGTAAATTGATTCCAAATCTATGTGCTTCATTTCTTAGATTTTGAATCAGTTTAAGTGTTGAAGAATTTTTGTCTAGATATATTGGTACGGAATCATTTGGGAAAAATATTTTTTCAAGCTTTTTAGCAATACCAATTGCGGGAATTTTATCAAAAGCATTAAGCTTCTTTAAACTTTTCACAGCGGAATGTAATTGTCCTTTCCCTCCATCAATAATGATCAAATTTGGCAATTCCTTTTCTTCATCAATCAAACGCTTGTATCTTCTAAATACAATTTCTTCCATACTGGCAAAATCATTTGCCCCCTTCACAGATTTAATATTAAAATTTCGGTATTCGTTTTTTGCAGGTTTTCCATCCACAAAGACAACACAGGAAGCGACAGGATTTGTCCCCTGAATATTTGAATTATCAAAACATTCTATTCTTTTAGGAATCTCATTTAGTCTAAGATCTTTTTTAGCTCTCTCAAGTAATTTATGTTTTTTAGTTTCAAAGTTGCTTTTTTCAATTCCTTTTTCTTTTTGTATTTTGAAATATTTTACATTTCGAAAGGAAAGGTCCAAAAGCTTTTTCTTATCTCCTTTTATCGGAACGAAAAAGTTAAATTGTTTATACTCATGCCCGGGAATAAATGGGACAATGATTTCACTTGCATCTGATTTGACTTTTTCTCTAATGTCCACGATTGCTAATAACAGTAATTCTTCACGATTTTCATTTAATTTCTTATGCATTTCTATTGTATGCGATTGAGTGATCGCTCCATTCATTATTTTTATAAAGTTCACAAATGCTTTTTTATCATCATCAATGAAACTAAAAACATCAATATTATTAAGTTTTGCATTTACAATTGTCGACTTACTTCTATATCTTTCAAGTAATATTATTTTTTGTTTTATTCTTTCTGCATCTTCAAATTTTTGTTCCCGGGCAAATTCATTCATCATGATTGAAAGGTGTGTTATCACATCTTGTAAATTTCCTTTGAGTATCCTTTTTATTTGAAGTATTGCAGAATTATAATCTTCGGTATTCTGTAAATTTTCGCATGGTCCTAAACAATTCCCTATATGGTATTCTAAACAAATCTTATATTTCCCTTTTTTTATATTCTCATCAGTAAGATTATAATTGCATGTTCTGATTTGATACAATTCCCTTACCAGATTTAATAATGTTTTAACCATGAAAGAAGATGTATACGGTCCAAAATATTCTGATCCATCCTTAACAAGCTTTCTTGTTGAATAAATTCTTGAGAAAGGTTCGTTTTTTATGCAGATCCAGGGAAAAGTTTTATCATCTTTTAAAAGGACATTGTATTTTGGTTGGTTTATTTTTATAAGATTATTCTCAAGCAGAAGAGCATCAGATTCGTTTTCAACAACAATGCACTTAATATCCTTTACCTGATCTGTAAGTGTTTTGGTTTTGAATGATTCGTGTTTTTTTTTGTTAAAATAAGAGGATACTCTGCTTCTAAGATTCTTTGCTTTCCCAACATAAAGAATTTTACCATGTGCATCAATAAATTGATACACCCCGGGAGTGGAAGGAAGATAATTTATTGTTTTTTTTAGATCTTCCATGCAAAATTGTGTTCCACGTGGAACATTTTTATTTTATCTTCCAATATGAACTAATAATACACTAATATCAGCTGGCGAAACTCCAGGAATTTTTGACGCCTGTCCAATTGTCTTTGGCTTGATTGAATTTAATTTTTGTCTTCCTTCGAAACTAATTGAATTTAGTTTATTATAATCTATATCTTCATGAATCCTTATTCTACCAAGCCTCTTTATTTTATTCGCCATCATTTTTTCTCTTTCTATATATCCGCTGTATTTCATCTCAATTTCTATACATTCACACAAATCATTATGATTTGTTCTGCACCTCAAAATAATATTTTTAAATTCATCAATTTCATTTACCAGATCCATCATAGATATTGCTGTTCTTCTGGCAATATCAATAAGCTTAACTTTTTGTGTTATTTTTGATTCATTTTTGTTTTTAAGAAATGAATTTATTTTTCCAGGTTCTACACTATAGTTATTTAAAAAAACCATTATTTTTTCTTTATCCTTTATCTTTTTATCAATTAAATCAATTCTTTCTTTCTCAGCAAGGCCAATTTTATAACTTTTCATACTTAATCTTTCGTCACAATTATCTTGTCTTAATAAAATTCTGAATTCAGCTCTCGAAGTAAACATTCTATAAGGTTCATCAACACCCTTCGCAATAAGATCGTCTATTAAAACACCTATGTAGGACTCATCTCTTTCTAGTATGAATTCATCGAGATTATTTGCCTTATTATGTGCATTTATTCCTGCCATAAGTCCTTGACCCCCAGCCTCTTCATAACCTGTCGTACCATTAATTTGTCCTGCAAAAAATAGATTCTTTATTCGTTTTGTCTCCAGTGTATAATTTAATTGTGTTGGCGGATAATAATCATATTCAATTGCATATCCTGGTCTGAAAATTTTAACATTTTCCAAACCTTTAATAAACTTTAATGCTTTCAATTGAATTTCAATCGGTAAGCTCGAAGAAAATCCATTTAAATAATACTCAATTGTTTCAAGCCCTTCCGGTTCCAGAAATAATTGATGCTTTTCCTTATCTGAAAATGTAACTATTTTTCCTTCTATGCTTGGACAATATCTTGGACCAATTCCTTTTATTGTTCCATTGTATAAAGGAGAATCTTCAAATCCTTCTTTTAAAATTGAATGAACGTATTCGTTTGTATAGGTTATATAACAACTCTTATTTGTTTTAATCTTCTCTTTTGTTAAAAATGAAAAATTTCCTCCTTCCTTATCTCCCTTCTGTTCCTCAAGTAATTTAAAATTTATAGTACGGCCGTCTAATCTCACCGGTGTTCCTGTCTTCATACGTCCAACTTCAAATCCTAATACTTGTAATTGCGATGATATGCCCGTTGATCTCGGTTCCCATATTCTTCCTCCTTTCAGTTTTGTCCTTCCTATATGAATTATTCCATTTTCAAAAGTACCAGTTGTAAGAATCACTGTTTTAGCATAGAATTCCATTCCCATTTTTGTCTTGATTCCAAAAACACGATCTTTTTGTATCAACAATTCATTTACACTATCCTGCCAAAAATCAATATTCTTGTTTTGTTCCAATATTTTTCTCCATTCCAGACTAAATAAAAAACGATCACATTGCGCACGCGGACTCCACATTGCCGGACCCTTACTTCTGTTTAGCATTCTAAACTGTATCATGCTATTGTCTGTTACAATTCCACTATAACCTCCAATAGCGTCTATCTCCCTGATAATCTGTCCTTTAGCTATCCCTCCCATGGCCGGATTACATGACATCTGGGCAATTTTTGTCATATCCATGGTTATTAATAAAACCTTACTTCCCATCTTACCTGCAGCCGAAGCCGCCTCACTGCCGGCATGTCCTGCGCCAACAACAATTACATCATACATACATAAACTTTTAAGCAAATATACAATGAATAAAGTATTTATACTGAATCTAAATACTTCATATAGAACTCTTCCTTTTCACGTATTATCTTTCTTTCTGATAAACTTTTATCATTATAACCAAGCAAATGTAACAATCCATGAACAATGACTCTATTCAATTCTCTGTTGAAATTATTTTCTGAATGTAAAACTGAATTCTCCTTTACTATATCAATACATATATAAATATCTGCAGAAACCATACTCAGATATGAATTATCAAACGTTATAACATCCGTCGGATAATTATGATGCAGAAAATTTCTATTGATATACCCTATTTCTTCTTTGCAGACAAATATAACATTTATAACACCTAACTTTTTACCTTCCTTTTTTAAAATTTTATTTAACCAATTTTGATATTTATTTTTGTTATTTAACTGGAATTCAGGTATTTGGGAGATAAAATCTATTTGCAAAATTATTTCATGTTAAATTCAAGTTCTACTGTTGCTCCATTCCTGCTAAACTTAATGTTATCGGATAGTTTCTCCATCAAAAAAATTCCTCGTCCATTTACATTCTCCAAATTTTCCGGAGCTGTTGGATCAGGTATATTTTCATAATCGAATCCTTCTCCTTCGTCATCAACCTTCACGTTCAATATTTTATTCTCCAAACTGAATGAAATAGTTACATTTTTTTCTTCATTCAAACCATTGCCATGCAGAATTGCGTTGTTAGTAGCCTCTAGCGCAGCAATAAGAATATTTCCATACAAATCTTCCTTTATTTGAAAATCACTCGATATTTCATCAATTATTTTTTCAACTTTTCGCAAGTTTTCAATCTTAGATGGTATTTTTATCACTTTTCTCATTATTAGTTTACGATTATTCTATCATTCATTTATACTAATTTACTGAGATTATGTTACCTATGAAATCTGTTTTTCCAACGAATTTCTTCAAACCAAAGCAAATTTACAATGAATCTTTAAAATA
>CAZWFM010000027.1:0-12563 GCA_964633185.1 uncultured Bacteroidales bacterium
CGGTATTAAATTGAATGCATTCGGTTCAAATCCAAACCTGGTATTCCAATCTAACAATTCAACAAAAATGACAATCCTTTCTAATGGCAATGTAGGTATTGGTTGTACCAGCCCTTCTGTGAAGCTTGCAGTAAATGGTAAAATACAGGCTACCGAAGTAGAGATCAAAGCCGGCCCATGTTCCGATTATGTGTTTGAAAAAGACTATAGCTTAATGACATTGAAAGATGTGGATCAATACATCAGGCAATACAAACATTTGCCTGGTTTACCTTCGGCAGAGGAGTTTGATACCGAAGGATACAATATTGGAGAAATGGACGATCTGTTACTGCGTAAAATCGAGGAATTAACTCTTTACATCATCGAACTGGAAACAAGAATCAGCGAACTGGAACAGTAAGATCCTGTCTCAATATTCATATAACTTCTCAGAAGTATCATTTTTTTTCCTGAAAGAAAAAGGTAATTATATATTCTATGGAAGAGAAATATTCTTCTATATAAGCATAATTGTTCTTTTCTTCTGCCTGACAAACCGAATAAACCCAATACCAACCATTTATTAAATTCTGCCAATGATAAACTCATTTGAGTCAACCGTAAGCTGACTGTTCCAGCTTACAAAACCTTCCCGTATTTTTATTCTTTAATATAAAAAGCGGAAACCGAAAAGCTTACCACCGGCATCAGACGATGTCTGAATTCCGGCTGGTTGAACAGAGTAGGTAACTCATCTAAATCTATTCATTATGAAACTTTTAAACGTAAGAAAAATGGTTGTCCTTTTGGGATGTACTTTGTTTGTAACCGGAATATATGCCCAATGTCCAAATCCGGTTGTATGCTCAGGCGGGATGAATGGTGATGTGGTAAGTATTAAAATTGGTGGTGTCGGAGGAGTAAAAACTACCGCGGTGTATAGTTATGATACCGGCATTAAATTGAATGCATTCGGTTCAACACCCAACCTGGTATTCCAATCTAACAATTCAACAAAAATGACGATCCTGTCAAACGGCAACGTAGGTATTGGTTGTACCAGCCCTTCTGTAAAGCTGGCAGTGAATGGTAAAATACAGGCTACCGAAGTGGAGATCAAAGCCGGCCCCTGTTCCGATTATGTATTTGAAAAAGATTATAAGTTAATGAATCTGTGCACTCTGGAAAACTATATCAAAGAGAATAAACACCTTCCGGAAGTTCCATCAGCCAAAGAATTTGAAGAAAATGGCTATAATATCGGAGAAATGGATGATGTATTGTTAAGAAAAATTGAAGAAATCACTCTTTATCTTATTCAACAGGAAAAAGAACTAAAAGAAGTCAAGCAGGAAAACCAGGAATTACGCAATTTATTAAGTGCGAAAAACTAGTTGGAGGAACTGACCATGAAAAAAATACTTTTTGTATTTGCGGCCATTCTCCTCCTTTCTGATGCATTTTCTCAACTTGTTAAATTGAACTCAAACGGAATTAAAGTAAATGTTCTTTACAGTGATGATAATTTAACAAGGATAGAATATTTGGTGGGAGAATTCAATAAAACAGCGGTTACCATCAACAGCCAGATCTATTACCAGGTTTCTCTTGCTGACGAATCCTTATTAAAACTTAAGGGAAATCCCGATCTGCCAAAACTCTCGCGCAGTATTTCCATTCCGGCTTCTGCAAAAATGCAAGTAAGCATTGTCAGCAGCACTTACCAGGAACTGAGTTTAAAAGTGGCTCCTTCAAAAGGAATAATAACCAGGGATGTTGATCCGGCAACTGTTCCTTACACATTTTCCTCTGTTTACTCGCAAAATGCCTATACACCATCTAACAGGGCTGAATTGGGTGAACCATATATTATCAGGGAAAAACGTGGTATTACATTAGATGTATACCCTATAGCCTATAACCCGGTAACTCAGAAGCTCAGAATTTATACACGGCTGGTTGTAGAAATCAGAAATACAGGAACAGATACCCGAAATGTGTTGCCTTCATCACGATCTAATATTTTGAATAACTATTTTAAATCGTTGTACGAAAAACGATTCATCAATTTTACTGAATCCCGTGAATTAACAGAAAACGGAAGGATGCTGGTAATAGCCGACAACCAGTTTGTTGATGAAATGCAGGCTTTTGTTAACTGGAAAAATCAGCGAGGGTTGCCAACAACGATGGTATCAAAGAGTCAGGCAGGATCAACAGCATCGGCAATTTACAATTACATCAAAAATCAGTACGACCAAAATGATGGTTTGACATTTGTCCTCCTTGTCGGAGATAATGCCCAGATACCTACTTTCACAGTTTCGGGCGGAGGTTCTGATCCAAGTTATTCACTTGTATCCGGCGATGATAATTATCCGGATATCGTAGTAGGAAGGTTTTCAGCTGAAACCTCAGCACAGGTTCAGACACAGGTGTCACGCACCATTTATTATGAAAGAGATATGTCTTCAAGTGCATGGTGGCACAATGGGACTGGTATCGGTTCATCACAGGGAGCAGGTATTGGGGACGATGGAGAAGCCGACTGGCAACACGAACGTAACATTCGTTCAGAATTACTCGGATTCCACTATACTGCAGTGGATGAATTTTATGATGGAAGCCAGGGAGGTGCTGATGCTACAGGCAATCCCACACCCTCAATGTTGAGTAGTGCATTCAATTCCGGTCGTTCGATCATAAATTATACAGGACATGGAAGTGTTACATCCTGGACTACATCAGGCTTTTCTGTTTCCAATGTAAATAGTCTCACAAACGACTACCGCTTGCCTTTCATTTTTTCTGTCGCTTGTGTAAACGGCCAGTTTTTGAACACTACATGTTTTGCTGAAGCCTGGTTGCGAGCACAAAACAGTTCAAATGGCAATCCTACAGGTGCTATTGGTATGTATGCTTCAACAATAAATCAATCCTGGGCGCCTCCTATGCAGGCTCAGGATGAATTTAACAGTTTACTTACCGGAGAAACATATTCAACATTTGGAACCTTATGTTACAATGCTTCATGGAGTATGATGGATGAATATGGCAGTGCCGACGGATCAGCCGGGGCAACTATGTTCCTTACCTGGCATGTCTTTGGTGATCCATCTCTGATGGTAATTCCTTTTACTGCAAATTGCCCCGAAGATCTGATGCTTACTGAGACCATCTCCGGAGAAACATGTAATTTCCTGGCAGCAAACTCTATCACTGCTACAAACCTGATAACATCGGGTGCGGACGTATATTGCGGAGCCGATCATGTGTATCTTAAAACAGGATTCAAAGTAGTATCCGGAAGTCATTTCAGAGCCGATTATAACGGATGCACCTCTGTTTCGGGTAAATCTGCCATCGATAATACAATTGCAGATGATACAAAACAGAACATGAGAATAGAGGAGCAGATGCTGATAAGCAACAGTGAATTGATGATCTATCCAAATCCAAATCAGGGTTCATTTACAATAGAAATAGCTGATCCGGACAACCCGGCAATCCTCGAAATATATAATCTTTCAGGTTCGCTGGTATTTAGTCAACAGCTAACATCAGGTCAAAGTACCGTCGATAGTCATCTGAATCCCGGAGTTTATACTCTGCTTGTACGAACAGATAATTGCATTGAAAGAAAGAGCATGATTATCGAATAATTCGATGAAAGAGTTGCGTAACGCAACTCTTTCTTTATTGTACCACTCTGTAAAATATATTCTGCCATGATAAAACATATACTATTCTTCATTCTGATCTTAACCTTTACCATTCAGTTAACTGCTCAGAAAAATGAAATTGAAAAAGCGCGTAATTGTTTATCACAAAAAGGTGAAGTTTATTTTTGCTTTAGAGTACCTTCAAAATCGGAAATTAAAGAATTAACGCGCTATATTTCCATCGATAACTATACACAAGGTCTTATTTATGCTTATGCAAACGAGAAGCAGTTTCAGCAATTTCTCACCTATGGTTATTCCTTCAACGTATTAACACATCCGGGAGAAAGGTTGAAAAACCCTAAGATGTATATGTATGATCAAAAATCAACCTATTCATTCACTACCTATCCTACCTACGAATCTTACATAAATATTATGTACCAGTTTCAAAATGAATTTCCGGATTTGTGTCAGATCATTGAAATTGGACAATCCGTAATGGGAAGAAAAATAGTATTTGCCAAGATCTCCGATCAGGTCACAAACAGCGAAGCAGAACCACTCTTTATGTATACGTCAACTATGCACGGTGATGAAACTGCAGGTTATATTCTTATGTTACGACTTATTCATCATCTGTTAAGTCAGTACGGACAGAATAGCGAGATCACACAACTGATAAACACAACGGAGATTTGGATCAATCCGTTGGCAAACCCTGATGGGACCTATGCCTCCGGCAATTCAACCGTATATGGCGCTACACGGTATAATGCAAATCATGTTGATCTGAACCGGAATTTTCAGGATCCGGAGGATGGCCCGCACCCGGATGGTAACAATTGGCAGCCAGAGACACAGGCATTTATGAATTTAGGGAGTCAGTATTCATTTGTTATGTCAGTAAATTTTCATGGGGGTGCTGAAGTTGTGAGTTATCCATGGGATACCTGGGGACGAATGCATACTGATGACAGCTGGTACCAGTATATTGCACATAATTATGCAAATACAGCCCAGGCAAACAGTCCGTCTGGTTATATGGATGGTTTCAATGATGGTATAGTCAATGGATACGACTGGTATGAAGTGAATGGCGGAAGACAGGATTATATGATCTATTACAATCACTGTAGAGAACTTACAATCGAACTATCGGATATTAAACTAGTAAATGAATCGCAACTGGAAAATCTGTGGAATTATAATTCTGAATCACTGATCAATTATATAAAAGAAGTTCATTTCGGTATAAACGGATTTATCAGGGATAAGCTCACCAAAGAACCGGTAATGGCAGAAATATTCATTCCCGGGCATGATAACGATAACTCTGAAGTTTATTCAAATTCCGATTTCGGTGATTTTTATCGCCCGATTTATGCAGGCAATTACACTCTTTCAATCCATGCAGAAAATTACCCTGATCAGGCAATACAGGCAACTGCTGTAAATGGTCAAACAACAGAATTAGTTGTTGAGTTAGATTCTGAGTGTCCTGTTGATCTGTTAATTACTGAAAACATAACAGGCGGGCAAAGAACCTATCTGGCAATGAATTCCATTACAGCGAGCAATAGGATTTCCGGAGGGTCAAACGTAAAATACAGAGCAAATAACACGGTTCGTTTACGCAATGGTTTTAAAGTCAGTGCCGGTAATACATTTTTAGCTGACCGGAATGGATGTACGATCACCAAGTCAAATAGCAGTACAAATACATTTACAGACATCAACAATTCAAATATATATCATAATGTTATTATGTTTGGTGAAGAACCAGCACAGCCAAATCGTTCTGCAATAGAAGTATATCCGAATCCATCATGGGGAATATTCAACCTGGTATTGAATATAAAAAGTGAAACTAGTGAGATTATGGTATACAATCTCTCCGGTGAATTAGTACTTAAGTATTCCTCCGAAGCTTACCAGGAAATACTTGATTTGTCAGATATGCCCGAAGGAATATATATTCTGAAGGTTATCAATGAAAGTACAACATTCACAAGAAAGTTGATAAAGGAATAATTCTCTTATCTGAAAGATGATTATGGGTTGAGAAACCACCCTGCAATCATTTGATTATATGACATTTTACTAATTATTTAAATAAAATTATCATGAAACACCTAAACATCATCATCTTATTACTAATCTGTTATCATTTAAGTGCAACAGAATATATTACAGGCATATTATTTACTGATATTCGAAAATGTGAAGAAATTCAGTCCATAGGAAATACAATAATTTTTAATGGCCGTAATATTGATATAATCTCGAATAAGTCAATTTGCTTTAAGCCCGGATTTAGAGCATCAAGTTCTAATAATACATCATTGCATGCCTATTATGACGAGGAAAACTGTTGTCCGTGCAGCGGCACATTAACAGATATCAGAGACAATCAGACGTATAGCACGGTTAGAATCGCCGATCAGGTTTGGTTGGCTGAAAACTTTGATTATAACGTTTCAGGTTCATGGCCCTTGCATAGAAACGGTATTGATTTTGGACGCCAGTATTCATGGACAGCCTATATGAATGGAAGCACAATTGAAGGAACCCAGGGTGTCTGTCCTGGCGGTTGGCATATACCCACTTTCGAAGAAATTTTGGTGCTCATGGAACCTTATCAGAATCATTCGGAGGTCTATGATGCATTGATAGAAAATGGCACTACAGGATTTGATGCACTGATACATGACTATATGTGGGAAATATGCAATTCAACAGGTACTCTCTACAAGAATTTTTTTGCCAGCACAGTATTCGGCACTTCATCAGATGTTGAGGGCAATTCAGATTACAGATATTCATTGGATGTATATTACAAAGACTTTGAAGGTAATATTGTAGAGGTGGCAGGATGGAATACTCTACATAAGTGTTTATATAGTTCCGTAAGGTGCATAAAAGACTGCTCACGATCAACCCTCGAGACATCAATGAAATCATCGGGCATTCAGGAATCTGTATCAGTGAATGGCACCCAGAATACCAAACCGGCTGCTAAGTTCAATATAAGCATCTACCCGAATCCTTCGAACGGACTTTTTAATTTTGAACTGACTAACGGACAAGGTTCAACAGACATTAAGATCTACGATCTGAATGGTAAGAAAATCAAAGATATTTCAACCGATAATAGTTACATCCAGGTGGATTTGAGTACATATAAGAAAGGGATCTATTTTATATCAGTTACAAATGATGTGAATTGTGTGAATGATAAACTTATCATCCATTGAATGTTGATGGAATGATTAGTTGGAATATTTAATAAACATATACATAACCATGATTTTGCTCAAATATTTGTTTTAATCTAAGAATTCACAAAGAAATCGCAAAGATATACATGGGCTTTTAACAGCTCTTTTTAAAGCCTTTTTAAATGTGCTGTTTGGTGAAGAATTATTACCACACATAATTCTCAGCAAGTTACATGAAACATGGCAATCACTTTGCCTGATTCATTGTTCCAGGCTTTAACAGCATCAGATGTTGGCATCATTTTTACCTTGCATTTTTTCTTTGCGAAGTAATCTTTTGCCTCATCAGACAATTCCAATGCTCCATATTGTCCGTTTCCTATGATTACAACCTCAGCTCCTTCTTTCATGATCGATTTTGCTTCTTCGAGGGATACTTTGTGTGAAGTCCCGTAAATTTTTTTTGACA
This sequence comes from uncultured Bacteroidales bacterium, assembly GCA_964633185.1. Classification (GTDB taxonomy): domain Bacteria; phylum Bacteroidota; class Bacteroidia; order Bacteroidales; family UBA10428; genus UBA10428. The sequence continues at coordinate 7,335 of CAZWFM010000027.1, forward strand.
GCTTCTTTTTTCTCTTTGTTACCTCCCCCTGCAGATCAATAACTACATCATGATCATAAGTGATACCTGATACGGTAATACTTCCAAATCTTGTGTCATCAATCAGGGATTTCATAACCTGTAAGATTTAAAAATCATGGATTAAAATTACAAAACTATTCCGCTCTGACCTGTTTTCAATATCTTAAAAACTTAATAGCAAGTATTACAAATATCATATTGCCAAGAAAAAAAAAATTGTAACTTTTGTCATACAACAATTTAAAGAATCATGCCCCAATTTAAACGAGAAGAAGCACTTAAATACCACTCAAAAGGTCGTCCGGGAAAGATCGAAGTAGTTCCTACAAAACCATACAGTACCCAGTATGATCTTTCACTGGCTTACACACCGGGTGTTGCCGAGCCCTGTAAAGAGATTGAAAAAAATCCTGAAGATGTATACAAATACACGGCAAAGAATAATCTGGTGGCTGTTATATCAAACGGTACTGCAGTATTGGGGCTTGGGGATATAGGAGCTCTTGCAGGAAAACCTGTTATGGAAGGCAAAGGCCTGTTGTTTAAGGTTTTTGCCGATGTAGATGTTTTTGATATAGAAATTGATCAGAAAAATATTGATGACATCGTCAGAACAGTAAAAGCCATTTCTCCTACATTCGGTGGTATAAATCTTGAAGACATAAAAGCCCCGGAATGTTTTGAAATTGAAAAGCAACTGAAAGAAGAACTGGATATTCCGGTATTCCATGACGACCAGCATGGGACTGCCATTATTGTTGGTGCCGCTCTGTTAAATGCTCTTGAGTTGGTTAAAAAGGATATTCAAAATTTAAAAATTGTTTTCAGTGGTGCCGGAGCTGCTGGAATAGCCGTTGCAAAAATGTTAGTATCGCTGGGAATATGCAGAGAGCAAATCACCATGTCTGATATTCATGGTGTAATATACAAAGGAAGAAAAGAAGGTTTGAATCCTTATATCGAAGAATTTGCTGCAAATACTCCAAAGCGCACTCTGGCGGAAATTATGAAAAACACGGATGTATTCATAGGTGTATCTGCCGGCAATCTGGTTACCAAAGAAATGATCTGTTCCATGAATAGTCATCCAATTGTATTTGCCCTGGCTAATCCTACTCCGGAAATATGCTATGAAGATGCTATGGCAGCCAGAAAAGATCTGATATTTGCCACCGGACGTTCCGATTATCCCAATCAGATCAACAATGTGCTTGGATTTCCTTATATTTTTCGCGGCGCCCTTGATGTAAAGGCTAAAGCTATTAACGAAGAAATGAAAATTGCAGCCGCTTATGCTCTGGCTGATCTGGCAAAAAAAGAGGTGCCGGAGGTGGTAAATACTGCTTATCACAGCAAGAATATAACCTTCGGTCCTGAATATATCATCCCCAAACCACTTGATCCGAGATTGATTACTACGGTAGCCCCTGCTGTCGCTAAAGCTGCCATGGATACAGGAATGGCCCGCAAACCTATAACCGACTGGGAAGCTTATGAGATTGAATTGATGAAACGTATGGGCATTTACAACCAGTTAGTTAACGTGGTTAGAATGAAAGCCAAGCAAAATCCCAAAAGAATTGTATTTGCTAATGCCGATAAATACATTGTTTTGAAAGCTATACAGATAGTACGTAATCTGAAAATTGCACACCCTGTTTTGCTTGGAAATGAAAAGAGAATCAAAGAAATTGCCAAAGAGAACAAACTGAATATTGATGATCTTCCAATTGTCGATTTCCGTTCAGAAAAGGAATCAAAACGGAGAAAGAAATTTGCAAATGCGCTCTTTGAAAGAAGAAAAAGAAAAGGTCTTACACAGGAAGAAGCTCTTGAAAAAATGCTGAATCCTGACTCTTTTGGGATTATGATGGTCCAAAACGGCGATGCCGACGGATATCTTTCCGGATGCACGGCAAAATATTCTGATATAATACGCCCTGCTGTACAAATTCTCGGCTTCAACAATAGCCTGAACCATATTGCCGGCATGTACATCGTATTAACTTCGAAGGGACCATATTTCTTTGCCGATTCCACGATTAACATTCAACCTTCAGGAAGAACTCTTGCTGACACAACGCTACTGGTAGCAAATGAAGTCAGAAAATTCAATATTGAACCGGTAATTGCCCTTACCTCCTACTCCAACTTTGGATGGATACGTGAAGGCAGCCCAAAAAGGGTACAGGAAGCTGTTGAAATTTTGCATCACGATTACCCCGATTTGATCGTTGACGGTGAAATGCAGGCTGATTATGCATTGAATAAAACACTCCGGCAAGAACATTATCCCTTCTCTAAACTGGGAGATCGCGATGTCAATACCATCATTTTTCCCAACCTGAGTTCAGGAAATATTGCTTACAAATTGATGAAGGAACTGGGCAATGCCGAGATCATCGGACCTGTTATGCTGGGATTGAAAAAACCTGTGCATATCCTGCAAATGAACAGCTCGGTAAGGGATATTGTAAATATGGCAGCCATTGCAGTAATTGATGCCCAGACTACAAGAGAAGAAATTATTAAATTGTAAGGATTTTCAAACGTATTTCATTAGTTTTATGATTTATCCATTCGATACCGCGAACAATAAAAATACTCATGCATGCATACCCACAACAAGGAGATGAACAAAATATAGCTTGTCCTGTGCTTATTTCGGGAAGGTTTCCAAGATATAAAAAGTCGTAATGCTAAAATATACTATCATATAGTATTGAAAAACAAATACTTAACTTAATTTTATGCAACTGAAACTGAATATTCTATTCGCTTCAATTATGTCAATCCTGTTCGCCAACATCTCCACATCACAAAACATTGCTGATCTTTTGCCCGCAGCGCCTGCCGGTTGGGAAATAGCCATGGAAGACAAAATGTATGATCCCAAATCTCTGTATGACTATATAGATGGAGGAGCTGAATTGTATATCTCATACAGCATAAAAGAAGTAATAAGCAGGTTTATCACAAATGAAAACGGGGATGAAATCAGGATAGAGATATTTGATATGTCGGAATCAAAGAACGCTTTCGGAGTTTTCACACATACCCGTACACAAGATGAAGGGATATATGGGCAAGGTTCGCAGTATTTTCCCGGCACACAAATTTTCTGGAAAGACAAATACTATGTATCCATTATGGCTACAGATGAAAATGAAGCAATCCGTTCTGCAATAAAAGACCTTGCCTCTGAAATAAATGACAAAATCAACACTACCGGTAAAATGCCGGATGTTGTTTCTCTTTTACCCCTAGAAAATCTCAAAGAAGATGGTTGTATTTATTTTCATCATTATATCTGGCTGAATTCCTATTACTTCATTGCAAACGATAATTTGTTTGGAATTGATGACCATACGAATGCAATTCTGGCAAAATACGGCAGCAAAGATAATCGCCATTACCTGCTGGTTATTGAATATGAAAATGAAGAAAAACCCGGATCAGCGTTCTCCGTATTTAAAACCCAGTTTCTGAATCCGCAATCTGACGAAACAGCAGTGCAGATCGAAGACGGATCCTGGCTTGGTGGCACAACGTACGGCAAATACCTTATTTGTATATTCAATGCACCTTCAAAAACTGAGATTGACAACCTGATCGATAAAATCACTGAAAATATTCAACGATAAAAAACTTCATACTATGAAATCCAAAACAATCACCCGGAGAAAACTCCTGAAAGACTCAACATTAGCAGCTATTGGTGCATCATTGTTTTTCACATCTCCCATGAAAATTTATGGCAAAAGCAGGCAGGGAAACCTCTCAAAAGTAGTATTGATCAGAGACAAAGATGTATTGGATGAAAATGGCACTGTGAATAAAGCCTTGCTTGAAAAAATGCTTGATGAAGGACTAATGAAGCTTACCGGTATGAAATTCAGGGAAGATGCCTGGGCACAAATTTATAAACCCAATGATGTTTTAGGTATCAAAACCAATGTATGGAATAACTTGCCCACTCCTCCGGAACTGGAAGAATTATTAAGGAACAAAGCCATCGGAATGGGTGTGATCCCTGAATACATTAGCATAAATGACCGTGGTGTAAAGAGCGATCCTATATTTCAAAAGTCTACGGCCCTGATCAATGTGCGTCCTATGCGTACACACAACTGGTCCGGGGTAGGCAGTCTGCTTAAAAACTATATAACATTTGCAGAGGATCTGCCGGCCTATCACCCCGATTCCTGTGCCGATCTGGCCAAACTGTATAATCTGCCGGCTACAAAAGGCAAAACAAGGTTGAATATCCTTGTTATGCTCACCCCCCTGTTTCATGGTGTCGGTCCGCATCATTACAACAAAAAATACGTATGGAATTATTACGGTCTGATCATGGGATTTGATCCTGTGGCTGTTGATTCAACCGGTTTAAGAATTTTGCAGGCTAAACGCAAAGAATTCTTCCAGGAGGATGTACCACTCAATCCACCTGCAAAACACATTATGATTGCCGATACAAGGCACAAACTGGGCACGGCAGATCCCGGGAAAATCGAACTGATAAAACTGGGATGGGAAGAAGGTTTACTGATCTGAAAAACGAACATTTTTAATGCATATTTTTTCCTGCTAACCGGTCCTATTTCAATTAAAAATTTTCTTTCCCGTGTTTGCTTCTGACCTCTGATGCGGAACACCCTTGGAAAGAAAAAGGTCCCTCGCATTTAGCAGAGTCAGAGAAGTGAGTGATCGCAAATGACATTTTTTCTGCAACATAACACTAACTTGTCTGTGCAAGCAAACCCAATACATTATAACAGATTGATAATAACATGGGTAATACTCAAGTCATACGAACCCATCAGCCAGGCAATTATTAACGCCTTGTTACAAACATTTCAGTTTCCTTAAAACCTTGCCGATATCCCTCCGTCGAATATCCCTTTATAGCTATATCCGAATTCAAAGAATCAGCTTGAAAATTTTCATGCTTATTACATTTTTGAATTGAATGAAAAGAATTATCCTGATGTCCCCATTGTACTTTAAACAATAAAAAAATATTCAGGATCATCGCTCGATACTACTTAGGTCATCGCGTTGTTTACATCAGCTGAGCTTTGCAAAAACACTACCTTCAGATACGTTTGAAAAGCTTAAAAACCTTTTTGTTAATTCTCTGATATTTATTAATGTCCTTCATATTTAAACGAGACTTTCACTTTAGCCCGGTAAGTTTCAATTTTA
>CAZWFM010000028.1:0-12524 GCA_964633185.1 uncultured Bacteroidales bacterium
AGATATTTAGAAATATAATAATGCCTTACTTTATTGGCATATGTACAAAAAAAGGACAACAGCTTATAGAACAGTATTTTAGTGATGAATCCCTTTCTGAAAAATCGGGACAGACTATACACAAAACTACATTATAAGGATATGAACCGGGTTTACGAGCTTAGAACGAAAAGCGAAAAATAAAACATTTTCTATTAAAATGGTTTTAAGGAAATGAATATTGAATGGTGATCCATGATTGATAATAAGTTAAACTAAATAAATATGAATAAATTGAAAGTTTTCGTTTTACTGCTATTCTTTTTTTCGGGAAGCAGTTTAGTCCTCGGACAGGAAGTGCTGCATCTCAACCTGGATAGTGCACAACAATATGCCCTGGAGTATAATATCACCTTAAAAAATGCAAATCTGGCAGTGGATGAAGCCGATAAAATGGTATGGGAAATGGTAGCCGGCGGATTACCCCAGGTAGATGCTTCGTTAGATTATACAAATTTTCTCGGATATTCCATCGAACTTCGTTTTGATGAAAGTATGCCTCCGACAGAAATAGAATCAAAGCCTACCAGTAACATGAATTTAATGGTAAATCAGCTTATTTTTAGCGGAAGCTATATTGTTGGACTGCAGACGTCCAAAATTTATAAGACCCTCTCGAAAAAAAATTACGAAAAAACCAGTGTAGATATTAAAAAACAAGTGATTGAATCTTACTATAATATCCTGGTAGCAGAAAAGGTAAATGACATTTACTCGAAAAACCTTCAAAATATACGGGATACTTACGAAAAAACCCGGGCCATGTACCACGCAGGAATCCTGGAAATTACAGATGTTGACCAGCTTTCGGTACAGGTCAATCAGCTTGAAGATGCTGTAAGATCTACCGAACGGCAGACCGAGCTGGCCTATAACTTGCTGCGGCTTCAACTTGGTGTGGATGCAAAAACTGAAATATCGCTCACGGAGTCGCTTGACCAGATTCTGAATCGCCAGAATTTTGATGCTACCTTACTGCATCCTTTTAATCTAAACGAAAACATTGATTATCAGTTGATAGATTTTCAGGAAGATATTACAGAAAAACAGGTTACCCTCGAAAAAATGAACTATTTACCTACCATTACAGGATTTTATAATTATACCTATAAATTTTTAACCACCAACTTTGATATGACCCCACCCAACATGGTAGGATTGAATATGAGTGTGCCAATATTTTCGAGCGGTTTACGCAAAGCGAAGCTCGACCAGGCTAAAATTCAATACGAAACAACTCAAAATAACAAGGCTTTGCTGGAAGACCAGTTGTTAATATCCGAAAAGCAGTGCAGGTTTAATTTGTCTACGGCTCTTGAACAGTATGAAAGTCAGAAAAAAAATGTAGAAGTTTCAAAAAGGGTGTATGATAACATTGCATTAAAATATGAACAGGGTATGGTATCAAGCCTCGATCTTACCACAGCAAATAACAATTATTTGCAGGCAGAAAACAGTTGCATTATTGCCCTGATACAGCTATTGCAGGCGCAGCTTGAACTGAACAAACTTTTAAACAAGATTTAATTGAACAATAAACGAAGAAAAATAAACCTAAATACTATGAAACAGATTTTAATTGTACCTGTCCTATTCATGATTGTTTTGATAGTTACCGGTTGTTCATCAGAACCGGAAAAAGGAAAAGAAACTGGTACCATGTCTCCTGACAGTATTGCAGAAAAAAAGGTAGAAATGGTTCGTATCATGAAACTTGAAAAACAGGTCATAGGCCGTACCATCGAACAAACATCTACATTGATACCGTTTGAAGAGATTCATCTGGCCCCCTCATCTCCGGGACGTGTTGAAAAGATCTATGTGGAAATCGGTTCTAAAGTCTCTAAAGGTGACGTATTGGTTCAAATGGACCGTACCCAGTTGTATCAGGCTATGGTACAACTGAATACAGTAGAAACCGACTTTAAGCGCCTGGATACCCTTAACAAAGTTGGGAGTATTTCCAAACAACAATACGATCAGGTAAAAGCCCAATATGAAATTGCTTTGTCGAATGTTGAATTTTTAAAAGGAAATACGCGCTTAATCGCTCCGTTCGATGGTATTATTTCGGGCAAATACTTTGAAGACGGAGAACTGTATTCAGGTACACCAAATACCATTGCCGGTAAAGCGGCAATTGTATCCATTGTACAAATGAATCCGCTGAAAGCGATCGTTAGTGTATCTGAAAATTATTTTCCCATGTTTACTACAGGGATGACTGCACAGGTTGAAAGTGATATTTACCCCGGAAAAATATTCCCGGGAAAAGTTTTTCGTATACATCCAACCATCGATGCAGCAACCCGTTCATTCGAAGTAGAGATGAAAGTATCCAATCCGGGGGAAAAACTCAGACCCGGAATGTTTTGCCGTGTTTCGGTTGAAATCAGTGAAGTACAGGCACTCGTTGTTCCTGCAGTCGCTATTTTAAAGCTTCAGGGCTCAAACGAACGTTATGTTTTTCTCGAAGAAAATGGAAAAGCCCGAAGAATTACTGTTACCCTGGGTAAACGTTATGATGATCAGGTTGAAATCATTGCTCATGACATAATGGAAGGTGAACACCTCATCGTTTCCGGTCAATCAAGACTATTAGACGGAGTGAATGTAAAAGTAGTATCAGAATAATCATGTTTCATCAGAAAAAAAATACATTTCATTGGTCTGATGCCTGTCTGTCGAGCCGGCTGGAAACTTATCATGAGAATTAATAATAGGAGAATAAACAATGAGTATTTATAAAACCGCTGTTAATAAGCCCATAACCACTCTGATGATTTTTGTGGCTGTGATCGTTCTGGGCATATATTCCCTGGTACAGATACCGATAGATCTGTATCCCGAAATGAATCCTCCCTACATTTCAGTAATGACTACCTATCCGGGTGCCAATGCCTCGGATATTGAAACCAATGTCACCAAGAGCATTGAGGATGCACTTAACACCGTAGACAATCTGAAAGAGATCACTTCGGTGTCCTATGATAATCTATCCATTGTAAACCTTGAATTTGAATGGGAAGCAAACCTTGACGAAGCATCTAACGATATTCGTGATGCGGTGGATCTTATCTATGATTATCTGCCGGAAGGATGCGACCGTCCTACGATCTTTAAATTTAACACCAGCATGATCCCGATCTTGTTCTATGCTATTACGGCTAAAGAAAGTTATCCGGGACTGGAAAAAATTATTGATGAAAAAATCATTAATCCGTTGAACAGAATTAACGGGATCGGATCGATCAGCACCATTGGTGCACCCCGGCGGATGGTCTATGTGGATGTTGATCCGAAACGGCTCGATGCTTACAACCTTACGGTAGAACAAATCGGGAATACAATTGCTGCCGAAAACCTGAACATGCCTTCGGGAAACGTCAAAATGGGAAAAATGGATTACCAGTTACGCATCGAAGGTGAATTTGCAGAAAGTAGTGAGATCCGTGATATAGTAGTGGGTAATTATGGGACCAAACCAATTTATATCCATGATGTTGCAACGGTACGTGATACCATAAAAGACCTGTCTATTGACGAAAAAATTAATGGTGGACCGGGAATCAGAATGTTTGTTATGAAGCAATCGGGTGCCAATACGGTTAAAATTGCCAGACAGGTGCAAAAAAGACTTACTGTATTGGAGAAGGACCTTCCGCCCGATATAAAGATCCAGCAAATCATGGACACATCAACATTTATTAAAGATTCCATAAACAACCTCTCCAAAACCCTGATGTGGGCACTGTTTTTTGTTGTTTTGGTTGTGTTGTTTTTCCTGGGAAGATGGCGGGCTACTTTTATCATTGTACTTACTATCCCTATTTCACTGATCGTCTCCTTTATTTATCTTTTTATTACGGATAGTTCCGTTAATATTATTTCACTTACATCATTATCTATTGCTATTGGTATGGTAGTGGATGATGCTATTGTAGTACTTGAAAATATTACCAAACACATTGAACGTGGCAGCAGTCCGCGTGAAGCGGCTATATATGCCACCAACGAGGTCTGGCTTTCGGTTATCGTTACAACCCTGGTAATTGTGGCTGTGTTTTTCCCGCTTACCCTGGTATCAGGGATGACAGGCGTTCTGTTTAAAGAACTTGGATGGATTGTAACGATTACGGTGGTTACCTCTACCATTGTAGCCATCTCTCTTACTCCTGTGCTCTCATCAAAATTATTGAGACTGAAAGCCAAAACAAAAATGCCCGGAAAGTTTAGCTACCAGCAAACTATTGAAAAGATGCTGAACCGACTGGATACTTTTTATGAAAAAACCATTCGCTGGGCTTTGCATCATAAACGTATTGTGCTGGGGACTGCCTTTGCATTGTTTATTGCTTCTTTCTTATTGTTCAAATTTATCGGTACTGATTTTATGCCCGAATCGGATGAAAGCAGGATCATTGCATCTGTAGAACTACAAACCGGCCTGCGGGTCGAAGAAACCATGAAGATCACCCGTAAGCTCGAGAAAATTATTGATGAACGCTATCCGGAAATATTGATCGTTTCTTCTTCTTCCGGTTCGGATGATGAAGGAGGCATGTTTTCATTGTTCAGCCAAACCGGTTCAAATGTGATCAATTTTATGATGAGGCTGGTACCTATTGATGAAAGGGAACGAACTGTATGGGATATCGCCAATGATTTAAGAAATCAAATGGACCGGTTTCCTGAAATCATCAATTACAACGTTACTACTTCAAGCAGTGGTATGGGCGGATCAACCAATACAGTAGACGTGGAAATTTTTGGTTATAATTTTGATGTGACCAATAATCTGGCCGAAGAAATTAAAGACAGGGTAAAAGGCATTGCAGGAGCCCAGGACATCCAGATCAGCAGGAAAGAAGATAAACCGGAACTTCAGATCGTATTGGATAAAAACAAACTTGCCGATCACGGATTAAACAGCACCATAGTTTCGGCCAATATCCGCAACAGGGTGGACGGACTAACTGCTTCCATGTTCAGGGAAGAGGGAGATGAATATGATATTGTGGTTCGTTATAAAGAAGAATACCGTAACTCCATCTCCGATCTTGAACAGATTACCATAATGACACCCATGGGACAACAGATCAAATTGAAAGAACTGGGCGAAGTGAAAGAATATTGGGGACCACCGAATATTGAAAGGAAACGTAAAGAACGTATTGTAACGGTATCGGTAAAACCTGTTGGTATATCACTGGGTGAACTGGCTGCAAAAATCAAAGCGGAAATCGATCAAATAGATGTTCCTCAGGAAGTGGTGATCAATGTGGGCGGAGCTTACGAAGACCAGATGGAATCGTTTATGGATCTTGCTCTTTTGCTACTGGTTAGCTTAATACTCGTATTTCTGGTTATGGCATCACAGTTTGAATCTTTCGCTATGCCTTTCGTTATTATGTTTTCTATCCCCTTTGCTTTTACCGGGGTGATACTTGCCTTGTTTATAACCCATACAACCCTGAGTGTAATTGCTGCGCTGGGAGCAGTATTGCTTGTAGGTATCGTTGTGAAAAACGGAATTGTACTTGTAGATTATATTAACCTTATGCGCGACAGGGAATATGAACTTAATGAGGCCATTGCACTTTCGGGAAAATCAAGGTTGCGGCCGGTATTGATGACTGCCATGACCACCATCCTTGGAATGCTTCCCCTGGCTATGAGTACAGGCGAAGGTTCGGAATTATGGAGCCCTATGGGGATCACGGTTATCGGCGGACTGGTTTTTTCAACCATTGTAACACTGGTAATTGTACCAGTAGCTTACGGTATTTTTGCCCGAAAAGGGGAACGAGATAAAAAACTAGCCGTAAGAAAACGTTTTGTTTTTATGGACAATTAATCCTGATAATCCGGGGTAGCTTTGGTTACCCGGTATAATTAATAACATCAGTGAACAAGTTTAAAAATATGAAAGCAGTTTTTATAGTATTTAATCAGGCCAATACCGAACGGGTGGAATATATGCTCGACCGGCTTGATATCCGGGGATTTACCTGGTGGGAAAATGTGAAAGGCCAGGGTTCTGAAACCGGTGAACCGAGAATGGGAACACATACCTGGCCGGAAATGAATTCAGCATTGATAACCATTATCCCCGATGAAAAATTAAGCGTTTTACTGGAGAAAGTTGAAAAGCTTGATAAAGTACATGAAGAAGTAGGAGTGAAAGCTTTTGTCTGGGAAATATCCCAGCTAATATGATCAGGTTGAACAGCCGGATATCTTATATCTTTCCGTATTATTGAAATTCGGGTATTTTTGGTATGATCCCTTATAACATGCATAATAACAGGATGAGCTGTAGATCGGGTAACGAGAATAGAAAAGTTCTTTTTATTAATACAATAAAATACTCGCGTGAATTTTTGAGGCTGGTGGTAAGTTGTTTTTCTGTAATGACATTACGAGTAAAGTTCTGCTTTGCCAAGTCTTCGCAGAACAAAGCATAGCGATCTGGCTTAATGCTATTCTGCAAATCGATATTCCGAACCGGGGAACCTATTGAAATAAACTTATTAATATACAATGAACAGATTTAAATCCTTCGTATTACTAATTAAAATTTACGCTTTAGTGTTGGGCATTTTCTTTGTATTCCGGTTTATTCTTTTCCTTACTGAGATTAACAGAATTGATTTTGCTGAGGTAAACATCTCAACCATTGTATCCGCTTTTCTGATGGGAGTAAGATTCGACCTTGTTATTTCCGGTTATATCCTTCTCTTGCCTGCATTTTTTTTGCTGGTCATGGAATTACTAAATAGGAAAAGCAAGCTTTTTAATAAGATTATTTTTTATTGGATCTTCTTTCTTTTCACGCTTTCCTTTATAATATGTGCTGCCGATATACCTTACTTTAATCAATTCTTTTCCAGATTTTCAGTGGGTGCCTTTGCATGGATGGAGAATGCGGGTTTTGTTTTTAAAATGATCTTTCAGGAACCCAAATATTTTTTAATACTGATCCCTCTGCTTGTTTTGGTTTTTGCTTTTTACCTGATTTTGAATACGATTTTCAAACAACAACCTATTACAAAAAAAACAAATATCATTGCCCGGATTTTAATCTCTGTTCTCTTTTTGGGAATCATGTTTTTAGGAATCAGAGGCAGAATTCAAAAAAAATCGCCGATAAGAATAGGAACTGCTTATTTTTCTAATCATCCCTTTCTGAATCAGCTTGGTTTAAATCCGGTTTTTACACTTATGCGAACTTATTTGGATAGTCGAAAGGAAGAGAACAAAATCGTTTATTTTATGGAGGATAAATGGGCGATTGGATATGTCCAAAGAGAACTGCAAATGAGTAAACAGAAGTATGATTCTCCGGTTGCAAGAGATATTATTCCTGACTCAATCAGTGAATCCAGACCCAATGTTATTGTGATTATTATGGAGGCCATGAGTGCTGCAAAAATGTCAAGGCATGGAAATCAATACAATCTCACGCCATTTCTTGATAGTATTTCACATGAGTCACTTTATTTTGAAAACATCTATTCAGCAGGGATACACACTCATAACGGCGTTTTCGGCACACTTTTTTCTTTCCCTGCCCTATACCGTCAACACCCAATGAAAGTTATTAAACAATTTAATGGACTAAGTACTGTTCTGCATCATTATGGTTATAGCACAACTTACTTTACCACACACGATCCCCAATTTGATAATGTTGAAGGATTTTTTCATGCCAACGATTTTGAAACTATTATTTCTCAATCTGATTATCCGACAAAAGCAGTGAAAACTACCCTTGGAGTTCCCGACGATTATATGTTTGAATTTTCCATTCCGTTACTGAACCTGCTGCATGCTGAAAAAAAACCTTTTTTTGTGACCTTCATGAGCGCAAGTGATCACGGACCCTATTACATTCCTGAATATTTTAACCCCAGAAATTCTGATATTAAACATCAGATCGTTGAATATGCAGATTGGTCATTGCAAAAATTTATTTCTCTGGCTTTAAAAGAAGAGTGGTTTGCAAATACAATTTTTGTATTTGTTGCTGACCATGGCGATCCCCTTACTGCTCCTTACGATATCTCGCTGGATTACCATCATACACCACTTATTTTTTATGCTCCGGAAATTTTTAGTGTACAAAGAACATATTCCTGCATTGGTGGCCAGATTGATGTATATCCAACCCTTATGGGATTATTAAGATTCCCTTACATTAACAATACTTTAGGCATTGATTTAAGAAGAGAGAAAAGGCCCTATATTTTTATCAACGATGATGATAGAATTGGTGTTCTGGATGAGAACTTTCTGCTAATCATAAGAGATGATGAAACTATGAGTCTTTTTAAATACAGAGATCTCGATAAAATGAATTATGTGGATGATTATCCTGAAAAAAGAGAGGAAATGGAACGGTATGCAAAATCGAATATGCAGGTTTTTCAGTATATGCTTTTAAACAATAAACAGTTCATTGAATCAGGCATACCTCTCATTAAATAATACCGCTTATTATTTCAACTTACTGGAAAGTGTTCGCAGTCAATAAAATAACATGTAGTAATCGAATTCTTTTACAACCATTTATTCCCATAAATTATAAGTATGTAAATTAGCCATTCATAAAATTAAGATTTATCCCTGTGCCAAATAAATACATAAGTCAACTCATTGCACAAGGCGAAAATCAATACCTCGATTTCAAGTACGAGGTTTCTGATGCCAAAAAAATTGCCCGAACTTTTTCTGCATTTGCCAATACAGGCGGAGGAAAGCTATTAATTGGCGTAAAAGATAACGGGGTCATTCGCGGAATTGAAACGGATGAAGAAGCTTATATGCTCGATGCAGCTGCGAATTTTTACTGCAGACCACCTGTTGAATATAGCCTGAAAGACTGGCAGGTTGACGGCAAAAACCTGCTTGAAGTGACCATTGATGAGAGCAGTTCAAAACCTCATCTTGCACCATGGAAAGAAAAATTATGGAGAGCCTTTGTGCGTGTAGACGATGAGAATTTTGTAGCCAACGCCATACAGGTAGATGTATGGAAGAATCAAAGAAAAGAAAAGCCTGCACTCATTAAATACAACAATGTGGAAAAAACCTTGCTTGAGTACTTACAAACCAACCAGGAAATTTCCATGAAAGAATTCTGCCGTTTATGCAAAATAAGATACCCCGTTGCTAAGAAGATCCTGGTGAATCTTATTGCAATCGGAGTATTGCAAATAAATTACCGCGAAAATATCCCTACCTACAGGTTTAAATAATCAATTGTAAAGCAAATGAAGATCTAATCCAATGCAATTAATTCGGTTTTGCCCATATATTTATCACCTCCCGAATAACTTTCGCTCTTAACAACTCCCGTTCCGGGGCATAGCCATTCTATTGTTTTAACAGTAACATTCACAGGAGCTTTTGTGGTAACATTCTCACTTATTTTAAAGCATTCAAATGTGCCCGCTTTGGTTGTAATGGTTTCCCTGGATTCAACTTTACGATCGGTTATTGAAATTTGCATTGTCATAAACTTCATTCCACCGCTGCTTATATCCATTACCAGGTTACCATCTTGAAGGATATCTCCTGCATTCAGTTTGCCTGGCATTTCAAGGTTTTCAGTCTCGACCTTCACTTCCATATCCTCATAGGCACTCATCATTTGCTGATTGATATAGCCTTTCATATCAAAATAAAATGTGCCTGATTCACATTTTACTTTAAGTTCAGATTCACTTACAGGTTTGCCTTTTTCGTCATAGGTTTTCACCAAAATTGTGGCTTCAGCTCCCCCTGGCTTTACCTTGTAACTGGTAACTTTTTGAGAAGAACTGCTACTTAGGTTGTCTTTTTTGTCAAAATGCTGATAAACGAGCTCGGCACCTTCTGTTTCCGGATAATAAAAAGTACATTCCTGACCAAATAATACCAATGAAAAAATGATCAGTACGGTCGAAAATAAAATTTTTAAGTTCATATACTAAATGTTTTAGAAATAATTGTGTTATTAAATTTACCGCGAATTAACTTAAAATTACCAAAGATGTTGTTTTTTAGTGGAAACAATTTGTTGTATATTACTATTCTTATTATGATCTTTTCTGCTTAAAACAACATAAATTCTAATGCAGTAAAAAATATGAATGATTTGAAGTCTTCAGCATCTCTTTTTTTTGGGCCTGATCCTTCACTCGTTGAATTGCTGGAAGCTGCATCCATAAGTATCATTATTCTTTCGGGAGAAGGAAAGATATTGTATGCAAATCCTGAGTCCCTTGAACTTTTCGGGGTAACCAGGAATATCGTCGGCAAAGGATTTGAAGAACTCTTCTTCTTTGATTCAGTTACTGAAACAAAAAAACTTATGAACGAAGTTTTTAAAGGAAGCGTGTTTCAGAAACAACAGATTTTACGAATAAAAAATAAAGAAAATGAGCCTATTTGGGGCGTTTTAAAATTATCCCCCCTGCAACACATTCATTCCGAAAAAGTTGTATTGTGCCAGATAACGAATATTTCTGAATTGAAAGATTATGAAGAAATGGTTGCAAAACAGAGCCATCTTCTTCTTGAATTGATCAATTCCATTCCAAACAACATTTTTATTAAAAATAAGCAGGGTGAGTTTCTTCTGGCTAATGTCTGGGTTTCAAAACTCATGGGAGTGAATAGTCCGCAAGATCTTTTAGGCAAGACAGATTTTGATTTTCATCCGAAAAAACTGGCAAAAAAGTACTTCCGCGATGAACAAGAAGTAATAAAAACAGGAAGGGCAAAAATGAATATCATTGAGCAGGTTGTTGATAGCGAAAATAACCGAAAATGGTATTCAACATCAAAGCTTCCCCTGAAAGATAACAAGGATGAAATTATTGGAATCATGGGTATTGGCCGTGATATTTCAAACTGGGTAAAAGAACAAAAGGCCTTACGAAAAGCAAAGATCAAAGCAGAAAGAGCAGATCAGTTAAAATCAGCTTTTTTAGCAAACTTATCTCATGAGATCAGAACTCCCTTAAACGGGATCCTTGGATTCAGCCAGTTTTTGAAACAATCTCTTCCGGAAGATGACAAAAAACACAAGTATATTGATTTTATCCTGGCCAACGGGAAGCAACTTTTACACCAAATTAGTGACATCATCGATATATCAAAAATAGATTCAGGACAATTCCCAGTTTACAAAAGGAATTTCAGTCTGAATGAAATGATGACTGAACTTGAATTTTCTTTCAAAGAAAAAATCAAACAACTGGATTTACATACTATTCGCCTTTATTTGGAATCAGAATTGAAAAATGAGTATTGTGAAATTTTTAATGACGACCTGAGAATTAAACATGTGCTTAGTAATTTTCTGGATAATGCAATCAAATTTACCCAGGAAGGAGAAATCCGGTTTGGGTATACTATCGTTGAAGATAGTATACGATTTTATGTTCAAGATACAGGTATAGGCATTTCAGCTGAAAATATACAGTCTATCTTTGACAGATTTCATCAGGTTGACTTCTCGCTGGCAAGAAAATATGAAGGTGCCGGACTTGGACTGTCTATTGCAAATGGAATAGTCAAATTGTTAAATGGAGAGATAGGTGCAAAATCTGAACTTAATAAAGGTTCTGAATTTTACTTTACTATTCCCTATGAAAAGGCCAAACCAACAAGCAGTGTATTAAAGGAACCTGTTGAAAGCTTATTGAAAAATAAGCGTATTATTGTAGTGGATGATATGAAAGAATCTTATGATATGCTGGAAATCATTTTATTTCAAAATGAAGTTGAGGTAATTCATCCAAAAAATTCAAACTCATTTTTTGAATGCATCTCTTCGCGCCAAAACAAAGTCGATCTTATCATGATGAATATGCAAACCAAGTGGCTTGATGGATTCAGTTCTATTCAAAAAATAAAAACCATCAATTCAAGAGTTCCTGTTTTACTTTTAATTGCCGAGCTGAAAGGTATCAAAAAAGAAGAATGTATGGCTGCCGGAGCAGATGATTTTATAGTAGCACCTGTAAATCATGATCAACTAATAAACAAACTGAAAAAACTTTTTATATAATTCGATCCGGAAGAATCATTTCTTTAGAGCTATCTCTTTCCCCTTTACTCTTTGTGTCTTTTTTATCAGTATGTCTTATTGCTTATTATATAGTATTTCCATGGCTGGTAATTATTGATGCTCGGAGCATAACCTGCCAGACGGATAATTTCACGAATATCTGAAATATTAACAGGATCATTCGTAAATTCTCTAACACTGATACGAGTTTCAATAGCAACTGTCAGTTCCATAAATCATTGTATTATTTGTTATGAATTACCTTGCAGCAGAACTGTCAAGGTATTAAAATAGAATTTATTTTTTCTCATTGTGCTCCTTCGCTGAAGCTATGGCGCAAGCGACACGCAGCATAGTCTAAAACTCATTATCCCGATATGCTATGCTATCGGGATTATTCCCTCCGGTCATGAAATCACTTTGT
>CAZWFM010000029.1:0-12377 GCA_964633185.1 uncultured Bacteroidales bacterium
TCAGTTCGCAGGGTGAATCATCAGTTTCAGAAGGATATGTATATGAAGCTATAAACGGAGCCTCAAATGAACAGCTTCCTGTTATCTTTGTATTTCAGGATAACGGGTATGGAATATCAGTCCCCAAAAAAGATCAGACAGCCAACAGAAAAGTAGCAAATAATTTTTCGGGATTTAAAAACCTTCGCATCATTCATTGCAACGGGAAAGATGTTTTTGATTCAATGAATGCCATGACAGAGGCAAAAGACTGGGCAATAAAAAACTCCATGCCGGTGATTGTTCAGGCCAATTGTGTTCGTATACACTCCCATTCCAATTCAGACCGGCATGAATTGTATCGCGACGATTATGAATTGAATTACGTTAACGAATACGATCCGCTGGCAAAATATCGACGGCTTCTGCTCAGGTATAATAGGTTTACTGAAGATGAACTGGTGGAAATTGAGAACAAAGCAAAAGAAGAGGTCAAAGCAGCCCACAAAAAAGCTATGTCTGCACCGGATCCTTCCCCTGGATCAATCCATGATTTTGTAATAGGACCGGAATACAAACCGGAAAAATACCCCGAAGGAATTCATGCTGAAGAAGGACCAAAGAAAAAACTCATTGAGGCGATCAATGAAACTCTGAAGGCAGAATTCAGATACAATCCCGATACATTTATCTGGGGTCAGGATATAGCTTACAAAGAAAAAGGAGGAATTTTCAATGTAACAAAAGGAATGCAAAAGGAATTCGGTAAAGAAAGAGTATTTAATGCTCCCATTGCTGAAGATTTCATTATGGGTACTGCAAATGGAATGTCAAGATTCGATAAAAAGATCCGCATAGTTGTTGAAGGTGCTGAATTTGCAGATTATTTCTGGCCGGCTATGGAACAGTTCGTTGAAACCACCCATGAATACTGGCGTTCCAAAGGTCAATTCTCACCCAATATTACCGTACGCCTTGCTTCGGGAGGATATATCGGTGGCGGATTATACCATTCTCAGACCATTGAAGGCACACTAACTACTTTTCCCGGAACAAGAGTTGTATATCCTTCATTTGCTGATGATGCTGCCGGTTTATTACGAACATCCATGCGATCGGAAGGAATGACTGTGTTCCTGGAACCAAAATCTTTATACAATGCCCCTGTTGCTGCTACTCCGGTACCCGAGGATTTTGAAGTTCCCTTTGGCAAAGCACGGATCAGACGCGAAGGCAAAGATCTTTCCATGATCACTTATGGAAACACAACACACATGTGTCTGGAGGTTGCTGAAAAACTGGAAAAAGAATCAGGAGCTGATATTGAAGTTGTTGATCTGCGATCATTACTCCCACTGGACATAGATGCAATTCGTGCTACGGTGAAAAAAACAGGAAAAGTACTGGTTGTGCATGAAGACAAAGTATTTGGCGGCTTCGGAGGAGAAATTGCCGCAACAGTTGCCAATACAACATTTGAATACCTTGACGGGCCTGTGCGTCGTTTAGGATCAACATTTACGCCGGTTGGCTTTAACCGGATACTGGAAAAGGCTATACTCCCTGACACGGATAAAATCATGCAGGCCACAAAAGAACTTCTTGACTACTAATATCTATCTGAAACCATTATGAAAAAGGCAGGTTTATTCTATAGCTTCAATACCAGAAAAACTGCGCAGACAGCAAAAAGAATTGTTGAAAACCTTGGAAAAGAACATCTGGATGAGATCAATGTTGAAACCTTAACAGAAGATCAGTTTATTAAATATGACAATTTGATACTTGGAGTCCCAACATGGTTTGACGGTGAGTTGCCAAATTACTGGGATGAATTTATTCCTGCACTTGAAGATCTTGCCCTGAAGGGCAAAAGGATAGCCATTTATGGCGCCGGAGATCAAAAAGGATACCCGGAGAATTTTGCAGATGGAATTGGTATTATGGCCAAACTGGTTGAAGAACGAGGAGCTGAGCTGGTCGGATTCACTGACATTAAGGGATATGCTTTTGAACAATCAAAAGCACAGCGGGGAAAAACATTTGCCGGGTTAGCACTGGATTTTGAAAACCAGGCAAGCAAGAACAAAGAACGAATTGCCGCATGGTGTAACCAGCTAAAAAAAGAATTCCATTGAAAAAGTCTGGATTTTCGTACATTTTCCTTTTCTTCCTGTATAGTACTATTTATTCACAGGATTATATAACAAGTATTTATGATCCCTCTATTAATGCAGTAAATCAGATTCATCAGGCCATCGATTTAGCAGATAGCAATTGCAAACATGTTCTGATCCAGATTGGAGGAGATTGGTGTCCCTGGTGCATCAAATTACACAATTTCATAATTGAACATAAGGCCATCGATTCATTGATACAGGCAGATTTTGTATTTATACATGTGAACTACAGCAAAGAGAATAAAAATCCTGAAGCCATGCAGTTATTAAATTTCCCGCAACGATTCGGATTTCCTGTCCTGGTGGTTCTTGATCAGAGTGGAAAAAGAATACACACACAGAATACTGCATGCCTTGAAGAGAACGACACATACAATGAAAAGGAAATATTTGGTTTTCTTACATCATGGAACAAGTACGCTATTGACCCTGAGAGATATAAATAATTCATTTTAAATGAGCATTGGAATATGTGTTTGAGGTTCTTTGAGACTTAGTGGCAAAAATATAGCCACAAGGGTCCGCAAACTCCAGGATTGTACCAGGGTTGATCCGCTAAAATAGACTTCAGCCAATCCAAATTACTTTCAAAAAAGAGTATTTTCTGACAAATCCTGATTTTTCCTGAACAAATTCCGGTCAACTTCTTCTGCATACATCTTATCTTCTTCATATGGCTGCAGAAAAGATAGTGTTTTTTCCAGCGAAATAGCCGGATCAATCCATACCCTTTCAATTTCTTCGTCAAGAATTACAGGCATTCTTTTTTTTAGATTATGTATTTTCTCCATCAGGGGATTGGCTCTTGTGGTAATTACTGAAAAAGTATCGATGATCTCACCTGTTTCCTTGTTGGTCCACGAATCATATATTCCTGCCAGAGCAAATGCTTCAGCATTTTTCACATGGATGTAATAAGGTCTTTTTAACTTTCCTTCCGTATTCCACTCATAAAATCCATTGATCAATACCAGGCATTTCTTTGTTTTTATTAAATGCTTGTATGAAGCCTTCTCAGCGATTGTCTCAGCCCTGGCATTAAAGGTCTTCATCCTGATTTCATCTGCCGATTTACAATCCCTTACCCAAAACGGGATCAAACCCCATGTAAAAAGCTTTATGCTTTCCGGTTCATCCGAACAAATAACCGGACATTCGGGAAGATCAAAAGCCGATGCTCTCTGTTGCTTTCTGTAAGGAAGATGTTTATCAAGGTTTGCTTTGAATCTTTTTCCCAGTTGTTCCCTGGTCAGGTTGATTTCGATAGTATAGCACATATGAATTCATGCACAATGTTTGTTCTGACAAACTTACTAAAGTAATGATAAAAAAATTACATTTCAGCTCTGGTCTTTCTTAGCAAGGACCATCTTCTGATTGTCTGCTTTTTTTATTTCCCTGCAAAAATTAACGAATTCATGATATCTCTCTCTGGGGTATTGATTCCGATAAATTTCAAACTTTCTCATATAAATTACCTGATTATTGTTTTCCAAAAGCTGGTAAGACAAATATCCGAAATCAGAATGTATGGTATCATCCTGAGGAAGGTATTCAATCTCAAACCCTTCAGGTATTTGATACACGATGGTATCATAATGAACAAATTCTACCTTAATCTGTACAGGATTTGTTCTTTCATCATCCTTCTTGGGAACATAATCAAAACGATTCATGAGATTTAAAGGAACAAACAATCTGGTTCCGGTTTTGGAACAAAAATTATTAATTTCCAGATCGAGAGTTTCATAAGCAACAGGATCAATGTCCTTGTGGTTATCGTATTTGAAGGTTAGTATATTAAAATCAGGTATATCAATATGGCTCTCATACAGATAGTCTTTTTGAGTTTCGTAATCGGCATTAAGCAGATAGATTATTTCATCGTATTCAAGACCTGTATAAACAGTATTTATCATTGCTTTGCCATCTCCAGTTGAAAGGATATTGACATCTGCATTCGTTATTTTAACATTATCATCCTTTTCGTATTTGGTGGTTCTCTTCAGGACTCCTCCTTCTTCAGTTATTACTAATGCATATCTATTATCTGTAAAATTGCCCAAAAATCCAAAGGGCTTGATCTGACTTGTACATTCAAGCCAAAGCGTATCATTTTCCAAGGGCAGGTTCAGAATAATATGATCAAACGGATCGTATACAAAGTCTGACTCAATTTGGTATTGACCCGGACCAGATTCAATTAGAGAGTAATACGATTTAACCCCCACTTCTTTGAGTATTGCCATCATAAAATTAGTTAGTGCTTTGCAATCGCCATAACCGTAATCGCTGACAACTTTTGCCGGAAAAGGTTGAATCCCTCCTATTCCAACCTGTATACTTACATACCTGGTGGTCTCCTGCAAATAATTGTATAAAACACGTGCCTTATCAATATCACTTTCAAGTCCGGATACCAGATCATGGACAATTTGCTTCGTTTCCTCAGATAATTCATCCCTGCCCTGATTCAGTTTTTGAAAAAACAGGCCATAATCCTTCCACGAGTTCATATTTCCTTTATATGCCCCGTATTGAAATTCTGAAGGACTGATAAATAAGTGTGGAGATCTATCATGCAACGAGGGTGCAAATAATTCATTATCCTCAGCCAAATAATTTTCCAATTTCCAGGTATAGCTTATGCAATCATCATCTTCAGAAATTTTTACCTTTTCAGGCAGATTGATCTCCTTTACATTTAAATTGTATCCCTTTGGCACTGTAATTTCATATGAACTTTTCTGAATACTTTGATTATGGTATCTAACCGGAAACCAGGGAGTAATAAAATAGGAAGACTTATAAGAGTATTTAACAATATATTCTATTGTATATGGATATTCACTTGTAGTACTGGTTAATGAAAGCATTCTTGTATCATTATAAACTGATCCGTACGGATCATAACTTCTATCTTTAAAATCCTTTTTTGAAAATGTTTTGGAAACTACTCCATTCTTGTCAAATATCTTCGCGGATATTGAAGTAATGGATCTTTCATTATCATAAGAAAAGTATCCACAGGCATGTTCATCTCCTGATTTATCAAGCACTGTTATTGCTCTGATTTCTTCCTTGGTTGTTCTATTAAGACCGGTCAAATAAAATTTAACGGAATAATCCCGTACTACTGCTTTTGCATTTTTCATCAAACTGTCCGGTATCTCTGAAACAGGGTACTTTATCTTCTGACCAAGAATTGATACGGAAAAACTCAGGATACAAGGTATCAGAAAGAATTTAACCTTCATTATTCTTCCTATTATATTCAAAGTATGCAAGCTTTTAATTCAACAATCTTATATTAATCCAGTTTTTTAAGAATTACCAGCTCTGCCTGCTTTGCTACCATCTCTTCATAAAATTTCTTAATCTCACCGTAGTTTATAGAAGGATAAATTGTCTGATTGATAGCAAATTCCGTTTTCAGAGTAATTTTATCAGCTTCCTGCGAAATAGTATAAAAATAACTACCTCCATATTCTGCCATATAAATTTTTACCGATGATGGCAGTTCTTCTACAGTATAACCTTGAGGAATTGAAAAAGTATAAAGCTGGTTTAATATATAAGGGTAATTATAGTCAATCGGATATTGTCTTTCATCGTTTTTAAAAGGGTTTTCCTTGCGTCTGTCAAAAAGCACAGGATTAAAATAGAACATATCTCCTCCTTCTGTTATCTTTTCACCAATAACAGCATCAACCTCTATACTCAATGGCTTGTATATACTATCCAAATTCTCAATCTTCAGATCGTTTAATTGTATCCCGTCCATGCTTTGTTCCAGCTTTCGCAAATATTCTTCCTGACTGGATTCATTTCTGATCTTTTTCCTTGAACTCAGTGCTGCGAAGTTCTTATTCTTTTTTGAAATCTTTCCTTCGAATTGCAATTCGTCATTTATCGAAAGTTCCGCAGTTACAGATTCATCATAAGGAACATCCGAATACAAATCTATCCAGCTAAAATCAACCTCAGTTAACTTCATTCCCTTTCCATTCAATGTATTCGGAGGCAATATATAATACGGACAATCGGAATCAATACAATCCAGCACATAAACATTATCATCGATGGTAACCGCTGCAATCACATGATTAAATTGAGACAAGATCACCTGACCCGGTTTTAATTTTCCATGCCCACGTGTACTTACAAGAACCGGATCTGCCTTCAGACCTAAATTACGACAAAGTGCGACCAGGTTAAGATTCATCTCTGCCGACGATCCTGCCCCTTCGATATATGGCTTACGAATGCCGGAATATGCCCAGATCCTGTATCTTCCATCCCACTTCATACTATTTTTAATATATTCATAGGCAGCCACCATTTTCTCCAAAGGATCAGAAGTCGTGGCATCAATTGATGTTATCTGATCTTTCATATGTCCTGCATTGTCCAGTTGCTTTCCAAAATCTTCATCATCCATCAGTTCTTTTCGAATATCCTCCCATTGACGTGTATAGTATTTTGGTATACTCCCCGGAAATTCCTCTGATACTAACTCGAAATCAATATTTGACAAGTAATCATAGACTGTTGTAATGTATGGCTCATTTTTAAATGCAGGCACATTCTCTGCAACATAAGACCAATGGGTTATTTGTGCTTTAAAACTTATTATTTCCCCGCTTTCCCTTCCGCTGCTGGTCACTGTTGCTGATTTATTGAACTGAAATGTCCTATACGAAGTTTCTGATTCCTTAATGATCGGGATATACCCACTCGACCAGTTTTTGTATTTGTAGTATTCGGGAATATAAACATGATATTCCGATCTTGTTGTTGGAATATCTGACTGAAAATACCATGATTGCAAATTGAATATGAAGGGTGAATTAATACTGTATTCAACCTCTATTACTGAACCAACTTTAACATTAGGTAACGAAAATTTGATTGTAGTAAAGTTTTTGTCTGTTTTTTCCCTGAAAATGTTTTTTCTTTCGAGTTTGTATTTTGTGACCTTCTCTCCTTCAAGATTGTATGTACAAGCTTTTAATCCGCTTAATCTCTCTTCACTTCCACCTGCGCTTTCATACAATGAAACTGAAAAATCACCTTTATCAAGCTCACTTTTATCAAGTATTTTAATCCGAATATGTTTCGTGAATATCATGAAAAAGCCCTCATCTTCAGAAATATCGAAAGATGTTGTTCCAAAGTTGCCAAGAACAACCGCTCCGGCAGAGGTGTCCTGTGAATAGGATGTCATTTTCAAGTCTTCATCCGAAATATTCCCAAATTTCATAAATGATTTTTGGGAATACAAGCTGCTGCAAACAAGTGTCAGAGCAGAAATAATAACGATTAATTTATGCCTCATAACGTAAAATTTTTGTATTAAATGTGAATATAAATTTTTAAACGAGATAAAAATCAATACGTTATAAGAAATCAGTTATTTAGAATGATAATAAATAAAAACCGCTGGTATTTTATCTGCGGTTTGTTATAAAGGAAGTGTTATTTTGTTAAAATAAAAATCCCAAGCTAAGAATCAGTTGATTCAACCTTTGATCAAAATCAAAATCCTGGCCGGCAATGGTAATGCCATCTCCGAATTTACTCAAATTCCCCTCGTATTTCACATCCAGCAATAGAGATCCTAATTCCAGTCCAACTCCGGCCTGATAGCCAATAGTAGCACCCTTAAAACTTTGTTCAATTCCATTGTCTTTTAATAAATCCGATTTTGAATGCAGCATCACACTGGCAATTGGTCCGGCCTGCAATTTCATGGGACCTATTATTACACCTGCTATTATTGGCAGATCAAGTTTATTAAATGATTGTTTCCCAATCTGTTTTTCTCCGGTTGCGATCTCAGTCAAAGCCAGGTCAGTTCTGGCTGTAGAAAATAACAATTCAGGTTGAATCACAACCATTGATATTTTAATTTGAGAGATAACACCAAAATGAAATCCAACCTGACTATTATTATAATCAAGTTTATACTCGGGATTATCAAATTCCTTAAGTTTCACACGGCTTGAACTAATTCCTCCCCGAATACCGAATTTAATCTGAGCCTGACCTGGAGCCCAAACCAACAATGAAATTACAATAAGGGCTATATAGTTATATTTCATATCCGTAGTATTTTGGTTTGAATCAATAATTATAGACAAAAAAACCATTCACTGGTTGCATTAAAATTAAATCTTCTCAATAAAACAGGAAACAAAAAACGAAAAAATCTTATAAAATAGTATTCCATTCATTCAATTCATACAGGAAAATTTGAATCAAGGATATGATAATGATTTATGAATCTGGTTTTTAACTAAAACCTAATGAAAATGTACTATTATCCTTTATGAAATCGTGTGAACAAACAGAAGAAACAGGCTGTTTGAAGAGAAGAACAATTAATTTTTTTATTTTTGCCACTTAACAAAAAAATCAATTATGATAATTTCAAAAGACAAAGTAGTATCACTCACGTATGAATTGAGACTTGACGGAAATAAAGGAGAAATAGTTGAAATTTTAGCTGATGATTCTCCACTTACTTTTCTTTACGGATCTGGAAATTTATTGCCGAAATTTGAACAAAACATCAACAGCCTGAAAGTTGGCGATAGTTTTAGGTTTGATCTTAAGGCAGAAGATGCTTATGGAGAAGTTAATGAAAATGCCATTGTAAATGTGCCTGTCTCAGCATTTGAAATACATGGTAAAATTGATGATGATATGTTGCAAAAAGGCAACAAAATACCAATGCAGGATGCTTCAGGAAACAAGTTAACCGGTGTTGTAAGAGAAATCACCAATGAATTTGTTGTCATGGATTTTAATCATCCGATGGCAGGAAATCATCTGTTTTTCAGTGGCAAAATAACTGAGGTCCGTGAAGCTACTAATGAAGAGATGAATTGTGGTCATGTTCATTATTCCGGAAGTTGCGAAGGATGTTCAGATTGTGGTGGTGAAGGCGGTTATTGTTAGAGAATAAAATATTTCTTAAGTTATAAATCCTGTATTCATTGAAATGCAGGATTTTTATTTTAGCATAAATTCATCAGCATCATCCAATACCGGAAAACTTCTTCTGAATTTAGTAAGAAGCTGAAGGTCAAGATCACCGGAGAGTATTCCTTCTTTATTTTCAATTTTATGCAATACTTCACCTGCAGGGGACAGGACTTGTGAATTCCCGATGTATAGAATGTTTCTTCCGTCCTTTCCTATCCGGTTAATACCAGCCACATAGCACTGATTTTCAATGGCTCGGGCTTTCAATAATATTTCCCATGCATCATTTCTAACGGCTGGCCAGTTTGCGATATAGATCAACATATCATATTTGTATTTTGTATTTCTGCTCCATACCGGGAACCTCAGATCATAGCAAATCAAGGGGAATAATTTCCATTCATTATACTCAATTATTTTTATTTTTTCTCCAGCCATATAATGTTGTGGTTCATCCCCCATGGTAAACAAATGCCTTTTGTCATAAAATTGCAGGATTCCTTCAGGAATATTAAAATATAGCCTGTTATAAAACTTATTTTTTACTCGTGCAAAAGAACTGCCAAGAACAGCTGCATTATATTTCTTTGAAACAGTATGCATCCAATCCTGCACAGATTGATTGTCCTCTTCTGAAAATAATTCCGGCTGCATGGTAAATCCCGAAGCAAACATTTCGGGTAAAAGAATCAAATCCACCTTCGAATTTAACCTGGTTAATAAGGTATCAATTTTAGCCAAATTGGCATTGATATTGTGCCATTCAATGTCGTATTGCACTACTGCAACATGTAGAATGCGTTTCACAGAAGAAAACTTATCTTTTAAAGGTAAGCATTTTGGTTATTTTAACGATCAATTCCTCCGGATCAAAAGGTTTGACAATGAAATCGTTTGCCCCGGCAGTGTATGCTTTCTGAATAGCCTCATCCAAATGACTCCTGCTTAAAATGAGAATAGGTGTATCAATATGCAATTCATCGCGGATGATTTCTACCACTTCAAAGCCACTTTTTTTTGGCATAAACAGATCAAGGATAATCAAGTCAAACTCTTCACTTTCAACAGATTCCAATGCTTCTTTGCCATCATCAACAGTAGTGACCTCATAGCCCAGTCTCACTAAAGCATGTACAACAAACTTTTGCATCATGGTATCATCTTCAGCATATAGAATCTTCATATACTAAAAATTAAAATCCCGATTAAAGTTTTCAATTAATTTCTTTATTTTAAAATCAACATCATCAATTAAAGCAGGCACCAAATCCAAATTTTCATT
Organism: uncultured Bacteroidales bacterium; assembly: GCA_964633185.1. Lineage (GTDB taxonomy): Bacteria > Bacteroidota > Bacteroidia > Bacteroidales > UBA10428 > UBA10428. The sequence continues at coordinate 10,432 of CAZWFM010000029.1, forward strand.
TTTCTTAGTGAATTCCTCAATTTTCATCAGGTCTTCCTCTAACTTTTTTGCTCCAAGAAATGATACTCCCGGAATAAATCTGTGCGTTTCTTTACTCAAAGCATCAATAGATTCACTTTCCAGACTGCTTCTGGCTTTTTCCAGATATGCAGGGGCAACTTCCTTAAAAGTATCAATCATTTCGCGGATAAAACTCTTATCGCCACCTGAGATCTTATTTAAGAACGACAAATCGTATAGTTTCTCTTCCGTCATTTTTGCTATTTTATGGATTCAATTACAAAAATGAAAAAAAATCTCACTTTCACCTCATATTACAGTCAGGTGTTATTGACAAAAAAATGATTATGGTGTAATTTTTGCATTAATGTTATTGATGTATTATTTTCGCAAAATATTTTAAGTGACTGATTATTATTATTCTTGGAAATTATTGATATGAAAACTAACTATTTTAAATTATGTATCGTTGTTACCGGAATCTTTACTATCACCAGTATGGCCTATGCGCAACGTTCAAAAATTTATGAAAATCCGGAATACGGTGCTGACAGTTCCTCCCGCATGGAATGCGCATCCAACCTCTCTATAATGAATCAATACGTGAAGATTAACACGTATGAATATGCATATGATTCATGGAGGTACTGTTTTTACAATTGCCCAAAAGCAAGCAAGAATATCTACATACACGGAGCAAAAATATTAAAGTACAAAATTGAGAATGAAGAAGATGAAGTGGCTATGAATGCTTATATCGATACTTTAATGATCCTGTATGATCAACGAATGGACTATTTTAAGCAACCCGGATACGTTTTTGGACTCAAAGGAATCGATTTGCTTCGTTACAGGAGTTCTGATATTGAAGAAGCTTATGGTTACCTTGAAAAATCAATTGAATACAATAAAGCAAAAGTTGATGAATCAGTTGCTGTTACGTTTATTACAGCCTCCTATAAATTATTACAGGACAACAAAATAGGTGCTGATGTGATGATCAATAATTATGTGTTAATCATGGATTTGCTGAATGCCAAAGTGCAAAGCGGCGATAAAGATCCTAAACTACCTCAAGCCATTGAGAACATTGAAAAAGTCTTTGCTGAAAGTGGTGCGGCAGATTGTGAATCGCTGATCGCTATCTTTAGTGAAAAATTTAAGGCAGAGCCTGCAAATGTCGATCTGCTGAAAAAAATCACCTCCCTTCTTTCAGAAACAGGATGTGAAAAATCAGAATTGTATGCAAAAACTGCTGAAGCACTTTACAAATTAGAACCATCAGCCGAATCTGCAGCAAAACTCGCTAATCTTTTTGCTATCCGGGAAGAATATTCAAAGGCCAATGCATATTATAACAAAGCCATAAGCCAGGAAACAGATAATGAAAAGAAAGCATATTATTATTATAACCTCGGGAAAGTTGCTTTCCAGCAAAAGGACTATCCATCATGCCGAAAATATGCTCTATCGGCCATAAACCTGAAAAGTAACTATGGCGAAGCATATATTCTTATTGGTACTGCTTATGCGGCAGGCTGCAGTTCTTGTGGTTCAGATTTTGAGAAACAGGCAGCTTATTGGGCTGCGGTCGATAAATTTATAAAAGCAAAAACCGTTGATCCCTCAGTGAAAGGAATTGCTGATGAACAAATCAAAACCTATTCTCAACATTTCCCAAACAATGAAATCACTTTCTTTAACGGATATACCGATGGAGATACTTATACGGTAGGTTGCTGGATAAATGAAGCTACAATTGTCAGAACAACAAAATAAGTGTAAGAGACAACCTCTTTTATAAACCAATTACGCTTCAAATTTGTATCCTACTCCTTTAATGGTTTTAATTCTCCGATCTCCTATCTTTTCCCGGAGTTTCCTGATGTAAACGTCAATTGTTCTGTCAGCGACAAAAATACCGGTTTCATATAACTGATCAAAAA
>CAZWFM010000030.1:0-12309 GCA_964633185.1 uncultured Bacteroidales bacterium
TTCTTCAGTTATGTATCTTTCCGCACTGACAAGTGTCTGTTTTCTGATCCACTCATCAGGTACTTTATCTTTGTGTGTATTTCTAACCTCGAGATAATAACCGAATACATTATTGTAGGCTACTTTTAAGGAAGGAATCCCTGTTTTTTGACTTTCTCGTTCCTGAATTTTTATAAGGTAATCTTTACCGGAACTTAAGATTTCCCTTAATTCATCAAGTTCGGCAGATACTCCTGAGGCAATGACACTGCCTTTCGATATTTGTGAAGAAGGCTCCGGAAGAAGCTCTTTTTCAATTCGTTCCCGAATGCTGCCACAAGGATTAAGTTGTTCTGCAATTTTAATAAGAGGAGTCTCACCCGAATTCTGACACACTTTTTGAATTGGTCCGATTGCAGCAAGTGCAAATTTTAAATGTACTATTTCTCTGGGGGTTATCTTTCCTACAGATATTTTAGATGTGATCCTTTCCAGATCACCAATTTGTTTTAGATGATTTGATATTTCCTCCCTGAATTCCGGATTTTTAAGATAAAACTCAACAATGTCCAATCTTTCATTTATAGATGTGATCCCTTTTAAAGGAAGGTTGATCCAACGTTTCAGCAGTCGGCTCCCCATAGGAGATATTGTTTTATCAAGAACATCGCATAATGTTTTAGCTCCTTCATTTATAGAATGAAATAATTCAAGGTTTCGAATCGTAAATTTATCGAGCCAGACATAACGATCTTCCTCAATTCGTGAAAGTCCGGTGATGTGCTGTAACTGGGTATGCTGTGTAATATCAAGATAATGTAAAATTCCTCCCGCAGCAACAATCCCCAATTTAAGTCCTCCAACACCATATCCTTTAAGACTTGCTGTATCGAAATGTTTTTTCAGCCTTTCACTGGCAGAGTCATCAGTATAAATCCAATCATCAAGAGTAAATACATAATACTTGTGTCCAAATGTTTCATTAAACTTTTTTTGCATACCCTTCTCAAAAATTACTTCCTTTGGAGAAAAACTAGTCAGTAATTTGTCAATATACTCGTAAGATCCCTCGGCAGCATAAAATTCTCCGGTAGATATATCCAAAAATGCAATACCTGCAAGTCCTTTATCAAAATGTATACTGGCAAGAAAATTATTTTCTTTATTTTCAAGCACATTATCATTCAATGATACACCAGGAGTTATCAGTTCTGTAATGCCTCTTTTGACAATTTTTTTTGCCAGTTTTGGATCTTCCAGTTGTTCACATATTGCTACCCTTTGACCGGCCCTAACAAGCTTTGGTAAATAGGTATCAAGTGCATGATAAGGAAAACCGGCTAATTCAACAAATGAAGCAGCTCCATTAGCTCTTCTTGTAAGAGTTATGCCCAATATTTCTGATGCTCTTATTGCATCTTCACCAAACGTCTCATAAAAATCACCAACTCTGAAAAGCAATACAGCATCAGGATGTTTTTCCTTAATGGAATAATATTGCTTCATTAATGGTGTTTCTACAACTTTATTCAAAATAATACAATTCGATTATGTGTTTGAAAAAGTAAAATTAGACCTTTACTCAAGGGTGTCAAAAAATCAATGCGAATTTATATGAATTATTAATTAACAATTTTGTCATATAACTCTTAATTTTATCATTCCACATAACGCAATTATTTCTTAGTGCTTTAATTGTGTTATTCATTAAATATTATTCTATTTTTGTTGTGTGCTGTTAAACCTTTTTAAAATGATATCTAAATACAAGAACGCTCAACTGGTTTTTGTAGATGGGAAAACTCCTGTACGTATCAAACGAGTTTTACATGCAGAAGGTAAGTTTAAATACGAACTGCGTGAAACTGGTGAGATTATTGAAGAAGATCGGTTGAGCCTTTTAAAGAACTAATTTTTCTTATTCTTTGTTATTCTCCAGCTATAAAATTGTTATGGCTAGATTTAATTCTGTTGATTCTGAGGAAAATCCGGAGTCTGATTGATTTATTACTCTTCTTCAGAAATTCAGATAGAATTCTTTGGTTATTTTTATATACTCTTGCGAATAGTTATGTCGACCATCATTTTCAATTATAATTTTACTGTTTTCAACAACACCAGGTTGAAATGAAAATTCTGCTAATATTCTTTTTGGTGATTTATCAGGGGTGGGGAAAACTTGTGTATAACGAATCATATACAGTTTGTATTTCAATGCCGTGGAACACAAAAGATCAAATGCTTCAGTTGGATATATTACGGCAAATCTGCCTTTTGCCGTCAACAATTCTGCTACACCGGATAATAACTCATCCCGTGACATGAATTCATTATGTCTTGCCAGTTTTCTTCCAGTATCATAATGTTTATAAGCATCTGAGTAATAAGGTGGATTGGTTACAATCAAATCGTAATGTAATGTATTTTTTTTCATAAATTCCTGTAAGGAAACATGGTAAATCCTGATCCTTTTTCTCCAGGGACAATTCAAACTATTTTCAATGGCCTGCTGAGTTGCCAATTTTTCAACTTCTACTGCATGAATATCAGCCGTTGATCTCTGACCCAGCATAATTGCAATTAATCCTGTCCCCGTCCCTACATCAAGTACCCTTTTAACGTTATTAACCTTTACCCAGGCACCGAGAAGTACTCCATCCGTACCGACTTTCATCGCACATTTATCCTGCTTTATTATGAATTTTTTAAATTTAAAATATGGATTCCCCATTCCGGTTATGAATTATTTTTTATATGATCCCTATGACCATGCTTATTTTTTTCAAATACTCCCATACCAAAAAGTGCAAAATCATACTTAACAGGATCGTCAGCATCAAAACATCTTAAAGCAGAAGTGAGTTCTTCAACAGCTTCCCAATCATTTTGTCTGCGCTTGAGCAATCCCAGATTTCTTGCTACATTCCCTGAATGAATGTCAAGTGGTATAAAAAGTGCGGATGAGGGTATTTTTAGCCACAAGCCAAAATCTACTCCCTTATTATCTTTTCTGATCATCCATCTGAGAAACATGTTTAAACGTTTTGCCGATGCTCCTTTCCTGACATCTGCCATATGTTTTTCAGTTCTGAGAGGATGCTCAAGTTCAAAAAATACTTTCCTTAATCTTATCAGGCAATCTTTAACATTTCCTTTGAGTTTAAATTCATCGGAAAAAAGTTGTTCCAATCCTCCATGAATTTTGTAGATATTCGACAACGAACGTAAAAAATATACTGCATCAATACCACAAAATGTTCTGTGGCAGAATGAATCCAATACCATATAATCCTTCTCTCTGGCATTTATCACAAAATCAATAGGATCATCATCGAGAAGAGACATAAGTTTTCTACTGTTGTTGATGATAGATTTACGATTACCCCAGGCAAGTATTGCAGTCAGAAAGGATGAAATCTCAATATTTTCTTTCCGGAAAAACATATGAGGAATGCAAATAGGATCATAATCAATAAAACTACTATTATTGTACTCATAATATTTTTCTTCCAACAATTCCTTTAATTCTTTCAATTTTAAAAAATGTTTTACATTTATGCGATGAAAACAAAATAGGATAAAAATTTTCAGAAACAAAAGAAATCAAAACGAATTGAATGTCTTGTTAAATATTCTTTGGATAATCTTTGGAGGGGGTATAATACTATTTTTCGAATACCTGCTTGGAGGACTTGTACTTTGTATTACCATCATTGGTATTCCTTTTGGCCTTCAATGTTTCAAACTTTCAATTTTTGCAATAGCTCCCTTTGGAGCAAAAGTTATTGAAACAGAAAATGCAGGAGGTTGTTTATCTGTACTCTTTAACATTTTATGGATTGTGTTTGGCGGATTCTGGATAGCAGTTACACACCTACTGTTAGCCCTGATATTTGCTATTACTATTATCGGCATTCCATTTGCAATTCAACATGTAAAAATGGCTGGTTTTGCAATTACTCCTTTTGGAAAACGAATTGAATAAAATAAATCTGTATTCCCTTTTTAGCTGTTATTAACAATACTCCCGTCTTTTATTTGCAAAGTTCGGTCTGCCATTCGAGCCAATTCCTTATCATGTGTTACTATTACAAACGTTTGATTCAGTTGATCACGCAGATCAAAAAAGAGTTTATGCAATTCATTCTTATTTAGGGTGTCGAGGTTTCCGGAGGGCTCATCCGCTAAAATAACGAGAGGATTATTTATCAATGCACGGGCAACTGCAACTCTCTGTTGCTCGCCTCCTGATAGTTCGGATGGCTTATGATCAGCTCTGGATGTAAGATTGAGCATCTCCAATAGGTCATATGCCCGTTTTTCAGCGGCTTTTCTAGCCTCTCTTGCAATAAATGAAGGTATGCAAATATTTTCCAAAGCAGTGAACTCAGGAAGGAGATGATGAAATTGAAAGACAAAGCCTATTTTCTTATTTCTAAAAGAAGCCAATTGTCTATCATTTAAGCGACTTATATCAATATCATGTATCAAAATATTCCCGCTATCAGGTCTCATTAATGTTCCCATAATCTGAAGGAGTGTTGTTTTTCCTGCTCCACTCGCTCCAACAATGGTAACGATCTCTTTCTTATGAATAGTTACATCTATCCCTTTGAGAACTTTTAAAGGACCAAAAGCCTTCTTAATATTTGTTATCTGAATCATAAATTATTAAAAAAAAGCAAATACAGATAAATACAGTAAATTAAAAAAAGGACACTTGCCTTTACACGGGTAAGTTTTCCTCCTTTAAACGGCAAAATAAAAAAGAATAGTGATATTGAAACCCCGATCATCCAAAAAATATCAAACTGTAAAAACCTATTGTCTATTGGTATCGGCTTAATAAAACTTGTTAATCCTAATACCACCAGAATATTAAAAATATTAGACCCAATAATATTGCCAATAGAAATGTCCATTTCTCCTTTTACTGCTGCCAATAATGAAGTAGTCAATTCAGGCAAACTTGTTCCGAATGCTACTATAGTAATAGCAATAACTCTTTCACTAATTCCAAAATTTGCAGCAATAATACTTGCATTGTCAACCAAAAGATCAGAACCAAATGCCAGACCGAGATAAGCAAGAACAAGCATGAAAATAATTTTTCCCAGCTTCATCTTCTCTATTGGTACTCGTTTTGCTTTATCCTGAATGCTTTGTTTTGAAAACTTAAATAATCCTATTGTATAACCTGCTATCAATATCAAAAATAATGCTCCTTCCCATCGAACCAACCGTTGGTTATATATAAATGCCCACAATAAAAAACTAACCAAAAGCATAAACGGTGCATCAATTTTAACTGAATTACTTCTAACTGGTATTGGAATAATAATTGCGGTTAAAGCAAGTACAAGCGAAATATTGGCAATATTCGAACCTAATACATTCCCAATGGCTACATCAGGATGGCCTTTTATAGCAGCAACAACACTTACAAATAGTTCCGGTGCGGAAGTACCAAAAGACACTACTGTTAAACCAATGACCAAAGAAGATACCCTGAACCTGTCAGCAAGTGCAACTCCTCCCTTAATGAGAAATTTTCCTCCATACAATAAAAGAATAAAGCCAAGAAGTAATAATAGATATTCCATTAAAAGGATTGCGAATGTCGAATGAGATTACTTTATACTATTTTTGCAGATTATTCTTTAAATCCTTAATATCATCGTTTATATCTTTTGTCCCTTCATTGATCTCTTTTTTAATTTCTTCGGTAGCTCTTCTGAATTCCCTCATTCCTTTACCCATCATTCGTGCGAAATCAGGAATTTTCCTTGATCCGAACAGAATTAACACAAAGAGTATAATTACTGCTATTTCCGGTCCGCCGATAAATAAAAACATAATCTGCAATTATGAACAATACCATTCAAAGATAGCAAAAAGCCTCAACAATGCTTAAGGCCTAAATTAAGTTTGTTGAGGCTTTCAGAATAATTTTCGGAGCCTGTAATTATCAAGTTCGATTCTTGCTTTCCTTTCTTTTTTCTAACTTTTTGATGGAATCATATACTATCGGAGTAGCAATAAATACTGATGAATACGTACCAACAACAACACCCACTAAAAGAGCAAATACAAAACCTCTGATAACTTCGCCTCCAAATATGAAAATCGTTATCAATACAATAAATGTACTGAACGATGTACTGAATGTACGGCTTAGAGTACTATTCAGTGCAAGATTCATGATCTCTCTTCGTTCTCGTTTGGGATAAATAGTAAAATTCTCCCTGATACGATCAAAGATCACCACTGTGTCATTAATTGAGTAACCAACCACAGTCAGTATTGCAGCTATGAATGCCTGGTCTATTTCAAGAGAGAACGGCATAAATCCGTAAAACAATGAAAAAATTCCCAACACAATCAAAGTATCATGAATAAGAGCTGCAACAGCACCAAATCCATATTGCCAGTTCCTGAACCTTAGAAAAATATATAAAAACATGAAGATCAGTGCAATTAAGATTGCTTCGACAGCCTGCCTTTTGATATCATCCGCTATCGTTGGCCCTACCTTTTGGTTGCTCTGCCAATACTGGTCATAAAATGTCTCATAATCGACGTCACTTCCCAAAATAGGTTTCAAACCTGTGTATATCAATTGCTGAATTTCCTCATCAAGTTCAGTTCCTTCCTCATCAATTTTATACCGGGTCGTAATACGAACCTGGTCATCAGCACCAAATGTTATCACTTTTGGAGTTTCACCAAATTGGTCTGCCAAAAGATCAGCAACATGATGTGTTTCTACAGGTTTATCAAATTTAATGATGTAATTTCTTCCACCTGTGAAATCAACTCCTGTGTCCAATCCCCGAATAATAAGCGAAACAATTGCTATTCCAACGATCGTTGATGATAACACATAAGCAATTTTACGCTTATCAATGAAGTTGATATTAACATTTTTAAAAGCATTTTTTGTCAGATTGGTCGCAAAAGTGATTTCTCTGTTTTTATTCAATAATCTTTCAAAAATTAACCTTGTAATAAAAATAGCACTGAATAAAGAAGTACATATACCAATCCAGAGTGTTGTTGCAAAACCTTTAATCGGGCCGGTTCCAAAAACGTACAATATGATTGCAGTTATAAGAGTAGTTACGTTTGCATCAATAATTGCAGAATATGCATTCTTATAACCATCTGATACTGCCATTCTAACACCTTTTCCTGCCGCCAATTCTTCTCTTATTCGTTCATAAATCAGAACATTTGCATCAACTGACATACCTATTGTCAACACAATACCAGCAATACCGGGAAGAGTGAGTGAAGCACCCAGAGAAGCAAGAACTCCGGCCATGAAAAACATATTAGCCAAAAGTGCAATATCTGCAACTAGGCCGGCTCTTCTGCTATAGTAAAAGATCATATAAAAGAGAACGACAATGAAGGCTATCAGGAATGAGCTGAATCCTTCACGAACCGCCCTTTCTCCCAAAGAAGGTCCGACAATATTTTCCTGAATTATATGTGCGGGAGCAGGTAATTTACCTGATTTCAATAAATTAGCCAGATCCTGGGCATCATTGATTGTAAAACTGCCTGTAATCTGTGAACTACCACCCGATATTTCAGTTTGAACAGTTGGGCCGGAATACACCTTGTTATCCATTACAATACAAATTACTTTTTTAAGGTTTTCCTTCGTGATATGTGCCCATTTTTTAGTTCCTTCCGCATTCATATTCATCAGAACATATGCGAAACCACTGGCTTGATCAAACTCCTGGCTGGCTGAAACAATAGCCTCACCATCAAGTGGTGGTTGACCATCTCTGCTTCTGACTTTAATGGCATATAACCTGTAAAGGTCAGTGGGTTTCTTATTCTCATCCAGATCAGGAAGTGCTGACCACATGAACCTTACTTCACGGGGAAACATCTTTTTTTCAATAACAAGCTGAAGATAATAGTTAATCTTAGAAGTATCTTTCATGCGAGCTATTCCAACTACAGCTCCCGGGTAAGGTTGCCTCGTCTGAGGATCCTGCATTGGCCTCAGTATACTTAGCAAAGGATAAGTTTCTTCTATGCTCTGGGGAATAGAATCGCCAAGAGTAGTATCACTTTTTATCTGATCCATTAGTGACAAAGATTCTGAAGTATCCTTTATAGCAACAGGTTTTTCAGAAACAACAACTTCCTCCTCTTTGCTTTCTGTTTTACTTCTCTTTTGTGTAGCGAGATAATCTCTTACCATCGCATCCGCTTGATACATGTTCTGAATTAACTCAGTGTTCTGAAAAGTTTCCCAGAATTCAAGATTCGCTGTACCCTGCAGCAAACGTCTTACTCTTTCCTTATTTTTTACACCCGGTAAGTCAACAAGAATCCGGTCTTTAGTATCCAGGTATTGAATGTTTGGCTGTGTAACTCCAAACTGGTCAATTCTGGTGCGTATAATATTAAATGCGTTATCAATTGCACCATGAGCTTCTTCCTTAATAATATTGAGAACTTCATCGTTTGGAGTGCCCGGTTTAACCCGATCACGTAATTCTTGTGAAGTAAAAATGGCTGATAGGCTTGCTCCCGGATCAACTTCTTCAAATGATTCACCAAACAGGGTAATAAAATCCTTGTTTGTTTTCTTTTGTTTTTCCTTTGCCAAAGCCAATGCCTTATTAAAAGTAGTATCTGTACTGTTATTGGCAAGGGCACGAATTACATCAATTGTTGAAATTTCAAGTATTACATTCATCCCGCCTTTAAGGTCGAGACCAAAATTGATCTCTCTTTCCTGAACTTCACGGAAAGTAAAATCATTAATAAGTATATCCAAGACACTTTCGTTTGCCAGGCTATCAAGATATTTCTCTTCCTTGACAAGATCGCCATTAGCATATTCTTTTGCCTGATTTCTGATATTAACTGCCACGAAAGTAAATGACAATTGATATAAACATACAAGTGTTAGAGCAATTACTAATGTTAAAATGGCTCCTTTGTTTCGCATTTCTATCTAATTTTTAATATGTTATTTTATTATTTAGAGTATCTGATTTCAGCAGTGGCGCAAATATAGCTAAATTTTCCCAAGAAAAAATTTGATGATAATATGATCCCTGTTTCACGTTAATTTCCGAAATGATTTAAATAAACCCTATTGCTAATATTGAAGCTCCGCGGAGCAAGCTACGGGGAACCGGGTTTACGGGCTCGGCCCAGCCTGCCATCCACAGGCTGGTAAACCGGCTGGCAGGGAAGCCAATGCGCTCACGGGGATTCAAAGCATGAATACTAAAAAAACAGATCTTTCGATCAAATCAAGGATTTAATACTTTCGATTACTCTTCCTGCCAAAGCTTCAGCCTTTTGAATATCAAAGCTTTCAGCATATATTCTTATAATAGGCTCTGTATTCGATTTACGCAAATGCACCCATTCGTTTTGGAATAAAATTTTTAATCCATCGATATCTATAATTTGATTTGAAGCGTATTTCTTCTTTATTTTTTGAAAAATTAAATCAATATCCTTTGTATTATCCAACTCCATTTTATTTTTGGAAATTGCATAATTCGGATAGCAGGCTCTCAATTCAGAACACTTCAACCCTGAAGTTGCCAGATGTGTTAAAAAAATTGCTATTCCAACCAGGGCATCTCTTCCATAGTGTAGCTCAGGCAGGATAACACCTCCGTTACCTTCACCCCCGACAATTGCCTGAATTGCTTTCATCTTTTCAACTACATTCACTTCACCAACCGCTGATGCTTCATACCTGCCTCCCTTTTTTTCAGTAATTTCCTTTAATGCCTGAGTGGAAGACAGGTTTGAAACCGTATTACCTCCTCCTTTGATCTTCAGAATATAATCAGCTACTGCAACGAGTGTATACTCTTCACCAAACATAGATCCATCTTCATTAAGGATTGCCAGACGATCGACATCGGGATCAACAACAAAGCCGACATTTGCCCCAATCTTTTTGATTAAATTGGATAGTTCATTAAGATTTTCAGGCAAAGGTTCAGGATTGTGAGGAAAAAATCCATTTGGCTCACAATACAGTTCAATACTATTTTTAACTCCCAATGCTTTTAATAATTCAGGAATTATGATGCCACCAACAGAATTCACACAATCAATAGCAACTGTAAATTCTGATTTTTTAATTGCATCAATATCTACAAATGGTAATTTAATTATCTCCTGAATATGTAAATTATTCATTTTCGAATTTGTAGAATACTTACCCAAAGTATCATATGTGCTAAAGTTGAAACGATCATGTTCTGCCATTTCGAATATTTTTTTGCCATCCTTATCGGAAAGAAACTCTCCTTTTTCATTGAGCATTTTTAATGCATTCCATTGTGCCGGATTATGACTCGCTGTCAGGATTATCCCTCCACTGGCATGTAAATATTGCACTGCCATCTCAGTTGTGGGTGTAGTTGCCAAATCAAGGTCTATCACATCAATACCCATACTCTGTAATGTTGAAGATATGATCTTTGCAAACATGGGACCTGTTACTCTTGCATCTCTGCCCAAAATAACGTTTTTATTTTTGCTGTTTGAATTCTCTTTTACCCACATGGCATATGCGGCGGTATATTTCAATACATCCAAAGGGGTCAGATTCTCTGCAGGTTTTCCTCCGACTGTACCTCTAATTCCGGATATCGATTTTATTAGTGTCATAATTTTTTCCCTGATGTATAGATTTCATGTACTTTTACAAAACAAAAATACTATTTTTTGGAAGTAGCATGTGAACTAAATCAATTGATTTTATTGTAAAATAATGAGAAAAGACAATTCGGTCAGAAAACATAATAACGGTTCTTATAAACAAAGAAAAGTAAATAGACCAAAAATTCAAAAATACACCAATACTCATGGAAATAACAATGATTCAGATGAAATACGTTTGAATAAATATATTGCAAATTCAGGTTTATGTTCCAGAAGAGAGGCTGATGAGTACATAAAAGCAGGTTTAGTAAGTGTCAATGGCAAGATAATAACTCAACTGGGTACTAAAATCAAATTGAATGATGATGTTCGCTACAACAATGAGAAGATAAAAGCAGAACGCCTTGTTTATTTACTTCTGAACAAGCCAAAAGATTACATTACAACCCTTAGGGATCCGTTCGCAAAAAAAACTGTATTGAACCTGGTTCATAATGCATGCAAAGAGAGGGTATATCCTGTTGGCAGGCTGGATAGAAATACCACAGGTGTTTTATTGATTACAAATGATGGTGACCTGACTAAAAAACTAACTCACCCCAGTCATAATAAGAAGAAGATCTACCACGTAACGCTTGATAAATCATTATCAACAACACATTTTAATCAGATCTTACAAGGTTTAACCTTAGACGATGGCTTTATTTCAGCCGACAATTTAAGTTACATTGACCATACAAACAAAACAGAAATTGGAATTGAACTTCATTCAGGAAGAAATAGGATTGTTCGTCGTATTTTTAATCACCTGGGGTACAACATAAAAAAATTAGACAGAGTATATTTTGCAGGTCTTACCAAAAAAGGATTACAAAAAGGGAAATGGAGATTCTTAACACAACAGGAAATCAATATGCTTAAAATGGGTGCGTATCAGTGATAACGAACCAAGTTGAAAATTAATCCTCGCTCCTGATAATTTTTAGATTTTTATCCCCATAAATAATACATCATCCACCTGATCGTATTCTTCTTTCCATAGATTAAAGGTACTTTTAACATAGTCGTATTGTTCTTCCATTGGTTTTTGATGAATGTCCTTAAGAAGATTTTTAAGTCTTACCATTTTGAATTTCTTACCGATTGGCCCGCCAAATTGATCAGGATAACCATCAGAAAACATGTATATTAAATCACCTTTATCAAGCTGAATGCCTTCATCTTTAAAAATTTTATCTTCCTTATCGTAGTGGCCGCCAACAGAACTCCTGCTCCCTTTAATATAAATTTGTTCCCCTCCTCTGTAAACAATCATTGGCCTCATAGCTGACGCATATCTCAGATAATTTGTTTTAATGTCAATTTCGCATACAATAATATCCATACCATCATTTGATTGATCAGAGCTGGTTTCAATATTCTGGTTCAGGGTACTGCGTAATTCCGCATCAAGATCTCTGAGAGCCTCTGAAGGAGAATTCACTGCTGAACGAATACTGATATCCTTAATAAGTGTTGTTCCAATCATAGACATAAAAGCTCCTGGTACTCCATGACCTGTGCTGTCAGCACAGACAATAACAAATTTGTTGTTATTGATTTTATCGAACCAATAGAAATCACCGCTGACAATATCGCGAGGTTGATAAAAAATAAATGATC
>CAZWFM010000031.1:0-11996 GCA_964633185.1 uncultured Bacteroidales bacterium
TCAATGGCTGATGAGCTTGGAAAACTTGAGGGATTAAATGAGGAAGAAAAGGAAAACACATACAGAATCATTGGTCTTGGAGCATTAAAATACTACATTTTGAAAGTGGATCCTGTAAAAAATATGACCTTCAACCCTCAGGAATCAATTGATTTCAATGGTCATACGGGACCATTCATACAATATACATATGCTCGTATTTGTTCAGTATTGAGAAAAGCAGATGAATCGGGAATTGAATTATCCGATGAATTTTCTTCGACAATTCCTGTGAGTAGTAAGGAAAAATCATTGCTGAAACTTGCACATGAATTCCCCGAAATTATTGAAGAAGCAGCCAGGAGTTACAGTCCTGCGTTCATTGCAAATTTTGCATATGAACTGGCAAAAGAGTATAACCAGTTTTATCATGACTATCCTATACTAAAGGAAGAAAACTCTGACTTGCGATTCATCAGGTTGAGTCTTTCTGTTATTACCGGCAATCTGATTAAAAAATCTATGGAACTTTTGGGAATTGAAGTGCCTGAACGTATGTGATTTTGTTTGATAATCTCTATTTTTGCGACCTGATAAATGATTAACTAGTATGTTTGATAATCTCTCGGAACGACTTGAAAGATCTTTTAAGATCCTGAAAGGACAGGGTACCATCACGGAAATCAATATTGCAGAGACATTAAAGGAAGTTAGACGTGCTTTGCTTGATGCCGATGTGAATTACAAGATAGCCAAATCGTTTACAGATATTGTAAAAGAAAAAGCTCTGGGACAGAAGATATTGACTTCTGTTAAACCGGGTCAGATGATGGTAAAGATTGTTCATGATGAGTTGGCTGATCTGATGGGTGGGAACAATGTCGATATTAATATAAAAGGCAATCCGGCCATTATATTGGTTGCAGGTCTTCAGGGTTCAGGTAAAACAACATTTGCAGGAAAGCTGGCGAATTATCTGAAAAGCAAGAGAGGCAAACATCCTCTGCTTGTTGCAGGCGATGTATATCGTCCTGCTGCTATAGAGCAGTTGCAGGTTTTAGGCGAACAGATAGGAGTAACCGTATATACGGAAGAAGGGAATAAAGATCCTGTAAAACTTGCCAGAGATGGGATAAAAGAGGCAAAGCGAATGGGACTGGACCTGGTAATTATCGATACAGCCGGTCGTTTGGCCATTGACGAGGAAATGATGAAAGAAATTGAATCGATAAAAAAGAATGTGCAGCCCACAGAAACTCTTTTTGTGGTAGATTCAATGACAGGCCAGGATGCAGTGAATACAGCCAGGGAGTTTAATGAAAGACTCAATTTTGAAGGGGTGGTGCTTACAAAACTTGATGGTGATACCAGGGGAGGTGCTGCCTTATCTATACGATCAGTTGTTGAAAAGCCAATAAAATTTATAAGTGCGGGCGAAAAAATGGAAGCTCTTGAACTCTTTCACCCGGAGCGTATGGCAGACAGAATATTGGGTATGGGGGATATTGTGTCTCTGGTTGAAAGGGCACAGGAACAATTTGATGTTGATGAAGCCAGAAAACTACAGAAAAAAATTGCCAGGAATCAATTCAATTTCAATGATTTCATAAAGCAGATTCAACAAATTAAGAAGATGGGCAATGTGAAGGAACTTGCTTCTATGATACCAGGTGTCGGAAAAGCTATGAAAAATCTGGATATAGATGATGATGCTTTTCAGAGTATTGAGGCTATTATTCATTCCATGACACCTTTTGAAAGAGAAAATCCCGCTGTACTGAATGGCAGTCGAAAGAAAAGAATTGCATCAGGCAGTGGAACCGATGTACAGGAAATAAATCGTTTATTAAAACAATTTGATGAGACGAGGAAAATGATGAAAATGATGCAAAAAGGCAAGAATATGAATCGTATGATGAGCGGAATGCCGGGCGTAAGAAGATAATTCGAACCAAATAAATACAAAAGTTTATGCAGCTAATAGATGGGAAAAAAATAGCCGGCACTATAAAGCTGGAAATCAGAAAGGAAGTGGAAAAAATGAAGGCAAAAGGAGGAAAAATACCTCATTTGGCTGCAGTACTTATTGGACATGACGGAGGCAGCGAGACCTATGTGGCTTATAAAATAAAAGATTGTGAAGAAGTCGGTTTCAAATCATCCCTTATACGATATGAAGATGACGTTACTGAAATACAGCTTTTGAATAAGATAAAAGAATTAAATGCCGATGACGATCTGGATGGATTTATTGTTCAATTGCCATTGCCGGAACATATTTCAGAGCAGAGAATAATTGAAGCCATTGATCCGAAAAAGGATGTTGACGGTTTTCATGCTACTAATGTAGGGCGCATGGTTATTGGCTTACCAACATTTGTATCAGCCACACCTTTTGGAATAATGGAATTAATAAAGCGCTACAATATCGAAACGAAGGGGAAAAATTGTGTTGTAGTTGGAAGAAGTCAGATTGTTGGTAGACCATTAAGCATTCTTTTATCTCAAAAAGGAGTGGATGCAACAGTAACTGTTGCTCACAGCAGGACGGGGAATATCAAACAATTATGTGCCAGTGCCGACATTCTAATAGCTGCACTTGGTTCTCCGGGATTTGTTACCAAAGATATGGTGAAGGAGGGAGCAGTTGTTATTGATGTTGGTACTACAAGAGTTCCTTCAGAAGAAACCAAATCGGGATTCAGGTTGAAAGGTGACGTACTTTTCGAAGAAGTGGCCCCAAAGTGCAGTTTCATAACACCTGTGCCCGGAGGGGTTGGCCCAATGACTCGCGTATCTCTTTTAAGCAATACACTTCTGGCTGCAAAAAAGAGAATCTATTCATAAATAATGTATAAATTAGATTGAGTAACCAAAATACGCTTTTTATATCGAATGATCACACAGAAATAACTGGATCTATGAAATGCAACTTAACTGCCTATTGCAGTGTGAGTCTTATAATTATCTTTTTTGTATTGTTTCAGAGTTGTGTGCCTTCAAAAAATGATTCTGATGAATTTGAGAATTGGACCAGCACTGATCCGCTCTCAGTGAACTACAAAGCAAGAAAACAAAAATTTGACAATCAGAACCTGGTTTATAATCCTTCTTTTGAATTTGGCAAAGTAAAACGAATTGATTCTCTCACGTCCTCAATCAAAGTGGATGGATGGGAGCTCGTCGGCTCTTCGGTAAGCTGGGTTAATTCTGAAGGAGATTCTGTGCTCAAAGACAGTGGACAGGTTTATAGCGGATTACATAGTGTTCGTGTCAGGCGTCGCTCAGCTGATGAGACTGAAAGCATCGGACAAGGAATTTTATCGGATTACATTAAGGTTATTCCGGGCAATTATTTATTAACACTTTACCTTAATCTCAAAGATATTAAAAATCCAAAATCAAGACTTGGAACGAAAATATATGATGCTGTTGACATTCGGATATTGTATTACGATAAAAATAAGATACAGATCAGTCGTAAAGAATATTCTGAATTTTACAAAAAAAGAATAGATAATTCTTTTAAAGGTTTGTCGTTTGCCAATTTCTCTGAAATTGATTCGACCGGCTGGTTGCATATCATAGGACGTTCACATATTTTTCCTTATCAGGATGGTGATTTGCAGGACGATACAAAGTTTGTACGCATTTTTGTCGGATTGAAAGGCACAGGGATTTTATGGGTCGATGATGTTGATTTCAGGTATACCAAATGGAATTTTACCACTTTTGAAAGAATATCTCCATATTTTGATACCTCCCTGTCAAAGAGTGATCTTATTGTTCCTCGACCGGTGAAAGTCGATATTTTAGAATCAGTGATCTATTATCGCCCTTATTTTAAGGAAAGTTTTCCTGCAATACTGATTCCATCATCAGCAGACATGATTACGCTAAACGCTGCTAAAGAATTCGAAGAAGGGATCAAGGAGTTCCTGATATCCATTGCAGGTATAGATAAGGCTGATATTCCCGATCTAATAAGAATAGGAAATCTGCTGGAAAATGACAATGCATCCATTGTATTTTCTCTGGGAGACAACAACCTTTTTATTAAATACAGGCATAAACTTCCTCTCAGTAAAATAAAAGATAAGAAGCAGGGTTACTTTATCTATTCAATTCATGATCCGGAAAATGTTGTTTTCCTTTATGGTAATTCTCCGGAAGCAAATTATTTTGCTATTCAGGCAGCTTTACAACTGTTTGATAACAAAAAAGCGTTATATCATAATGCCAATGTAATTGACTACCCGTTTTTTGAAGAGAGATCCTTGTTTCTTACGAAAATAGACAATAATACTTTGGATTATTTAAATAAAGATAACCATTCCCGATTCAATTGTGTATACCTGCCTGCTAAGGATGATATAACCAGGAAGATTATATCGGATGGTCATGGCAATTTTTCAGGATGGATTTATCATGAACTCAATCCTGAATCTGAAGACTTTAGAGGTGATATTGAATACCTGGATAATCTGATTCGTCATCACAAGAAAAATATCGGAGGTCTGGCCTTTTTGTTTCATTCTCCCGTAGCAGACGGAGTAAGCCTGGAAACAGCAATGAATTATGCTGAAACAATTTGTATGAATAAGCCGGATAGTAAAACTTTAAAATCTCTGTGTGAATTCGTTCGTTCATCCGGAATGCCTGCAGAATTCTTGCCGTGTTATTCAAATAATCTGTTCATGTATTCCTGTGGTGCGATCCCGGGATGTTATGAGGAAATGCCGGATAATATTTGCGGCAATAATATTTCCTGTATCTGGAGCGGGTATGATCTGCAATCCTGGCGGATCGATGAAGCAGATATATATATGTTTCAGAAATTTTGCAATGATCCTGTTTCATTCCTCGACTTTACGTTGTACATGAAAGACAGGGATATGGGGTACTTTGGTTACGATCCTTTATTTCCTCACAAACTTCTTACAGCCAGTTTGTTTGAATCATACGAAAATGAAATAGTGCCGGAAGTATATGAAAAAATGGAAAAGATTATTCTTGGCTACGATGTGTCCGGTGTGTTTGACAGGATAAGACTTCAGACAGCATCTGATTTTTTATGGAATCCGGTCAGCTATAATGCAGATCTTTCATTATATAAAGCCCTGGTTTCGGAATTTGGAATTGAAATGTCCCGGAATATTTTAAAATTCAATGATTTGTATTTCAAGATCAAATCGGAATTGATTCTGGCAGAATTACCTTCATCGAATACAAAACAACATTTGAGAAAAGCAATTCATTTAATGGATCAGATTAAGATTATTCAGGATCAATTCATTGGCCTGGAACAAAAGAAATCATTCGATGAACTCAACAATATATTAGAAAGTCTTATGAGCGAACTTGAATTGAAAAGAAACACGATAGAAGAAACTCTTATTATGAACTGATAATATTATTAACCGGATAATTAAATAAATATCAAACTATAGAGAAGTTATTAATAGCAACTGTTAATATTTGAAAACCAAAGGGTGTTTTTTTATTAGTAAATTAGATTCAGTATTTTGTATTATTATGAACGAAGGCCAGGAATCATATTACGAGGAAGAAGGGATATTTGAATCGATCAATCGATTTGAAGAAATGTTGAATGCAAATTCTACATTTTATTTTGATGTTTATGAATTTGAGAACATCATTGATTACTATTTAGATCAGCATAATATACATAATGCCAAAGCAGCTATTGAGTGCGGACTAAAACAACATCCTAATGCAACATCAATAAAACTAAGATTGGCTCAAATTTATATTCAAAATGGAAAACCCTCAAAAGGATTGCACTTTTTAAGAGAAATTGAGCCTATTGAATCCTCCAATGGAGAGTTTTATCTGTTAAAGGGGTCGGCTTTAAATATACTTGGAAAGAAAGATGATGCAAAAAATGCTTTTGACAGCGCAATTCGACTGGCAACAGAAGGGAGGGATGAGGTTGTTTTTTCAATTGCTTTTTCTTATATAAATACACGGAGATATGATCTGGCAACTAAATACCTGCTTCTTGCTCATGAAATAAATCCTAAAAATTTAATGGTTCTTCAGGAGCTTGCAATGGTATATGAAAGAATTGATGAACTGGGGAAAAGTATTGTTTATTATCATAAATACCTGAACATAGAACCTTATGCTGAAAACATTTGGTTCAATCTGGGTATGGTCTATACCAGTCTGGATAAGTACAAAAAAGCCATTAACGCCTATGATTTTGCAATTGCTATTTGTCCTGATTACATTTCAGCATACTTCAGCAAAGCGAATACTTTAGTAAACAGTGGTCTATATGAAGAAGCAATAAAAACCTTTGAAGAAATTATTTTTATTGAGCCCGATAATGTACAGGCTTATACCTATATAGGTGAGTGTTATGAAAAATTAAAATTGTATAACAGAGCAATTCATTTTTATATTAAGTCAATTGAGATCGATAAGTCATTTGGAGATGCATGGTATGGTTTGGGAATGTCAAACTATCATCTGAAGTTTTACTCAAAAAGCCTCAATTATTTTGTTCGGGCAAATGCCCTTGATCCTGAAAATCCTGAATATTGGTTTATGTTGGGAAAGGTATACAGGAAGTTGAATTTACTTGAAAAGTCTGCTGAATCCTATAATCGTGTTGTTGAACTTGATCCCAACGATTATGAGGCATGGCTTTCACATGCCGACATCCTTTTTCTTGAAAATAAAATTCATGACGCAATTCAAATATTAAATAAAGCCTATCAGTACAACAACGAGATCTCTACCATAAATTACAATCTGGCAGCCTACTATCTTTATATTAATCAACCACAATTGGCTTATGAATTTTTTGAAAAAGGATTGGCAATTAATTTTAGTGAACATAGTAACCTGTTGTCTCAATACCCGCTTGCTTCAAAGAATAAGACAATAACAGCTTTGATAAAAAAATACAAAAATTTAAGTCACTAAACAATGAATTTTGAATTGCCTTATATACCCGATAGACCTTCTAAGCCAAGAACTACGGGCTTAACAATGGTAATGGATAAAGGATTAAGTGTGAATGAAGCCCATAGCTTCGTGGAATCAAGCGGAGAATTTACTGATTTTATAAAATTAGGCTTTGGAACATCGATCATTACAAACAAACTGGATCAAAAACTTGATCTCTACAGAAAGTCAGGCCTCCGTCCTTATTTTGGAGGAACATTATTCGAAGCTTTTGCAATACGAAATCAAATCGATAACTACCGAAAGTTTATTGAGAAATATAAACTCGATCTTGTTGAAATCTCTGATGGATCAATGAGTATGCCACATGAAAAAAAGCTGGAATATATCAGGCTTTTTTCAAAACAGGTAACTGTTATCTCTGAAGTGGGTTCTAAGCAAAAGGGCGTTTTTATCCCTGCTGATCAATGGGTGAAAATGATGAAAAATGAACTTGAAGCTGGATCAATAAAAGTAATAGCAGAAGCCAGGGAAAGTGGTACAATTGGAATATACAACAGCGATGGAACAGCGAACGAAAGTCTGATTAATGCCATTTCTTCTCAGATCAATTCATCCGACATACTCTGGGAAGCACCCAACGGAAAACAACAGGTATGGTTTATTAAAATATTTGGTGCAAATGTGAATCTTGGTAATATTGCTCCAAACCTGGTTATTCCACTTGAATGCTTAAGACTTGGTTTAAGAGGAGATACGTTTTTTGATTTTCTTCCCGATGAGTATAAAGAACAAAAGCAGAAGGAGTCCAGCTAGCTGCCAAATCTTGATTCCCGGATATAAATATTGTAAGAACAATAAAGAATAGAAAAAATATCTATCCTGTAAACTTTTTAAGTACTTAAAATAATATGAGTTCGAAATATAACTTGCATATATCAATTATTTATAATGAGATTCCAACAAGATCAATATAAATAAAAACTTAAAAATCAAATGATTCAATCCAATACGTATTTCGAATTCACAGTAAAATAATTCGCATATTACGATTACAATGAAAAGAACTTTCAAAGATTATCTTTCACTGGTTTTAAAAGGAATCGGAATGGGATCGGCAAATGTTATTCCCGGAGTATCCGGTGGCACCATTGCTTTGATTACAGGAATATTTGAAGAGCTTATTGATTCGATCAAGTCATTTGACTTGAAAGCTATAAATCTATTCTTTTCAGGAAAGTTTAAAGAATTTTCACAACATATTAATATTGGATTTCTAATTTCAGTATTTTCCGGAATTGGAGTAAGCATTTATTCTCTGGCATGGCTGCTCAGGTTTCTTTTTGAGGAATATCCGGTATTTGTCTGGGCTTATTTCTTTGGCCTTATTTTGGCCTCTGTCTATTTTGTTGGCAAGACAATAAGGAACTGGAACGTTGGAGTCATTATTACTTTTGTAATCGGAACAGCAATTGCTGTATACATTTCAGTGGTAAAACCCGCTGCTGAGAATGATACATTTTACTATCTGATTCTATGCGGTGTTGTTGCTATTTGCAGTATGATTCTTCCGGGACTTTCCGGCTCATTCATTTTGATATTAATGGGGAATTATCAATTGGTTATGATACATGCTGTAAGTGATTTAAACCTTACAATATTGGTTCCGGTTGCAATTGGAGCTATAACTGGCTTAATTGCATTTTCTCATTTTCTGTCCTGGATATATAAGAAATACAGAAACATGACTATTTCTTTATTGACAGGATTTATTCTGGGTTCTCTAAGTATTTTATGGCCCTGGCAATCTGCAATTAATGCATCAATTATCGGAAGGAACGGGAATTTGGAAGAGATTACAATGGGTTATAGAAAGGAATTGCCTGACGACATAACGGAATTGGTTATTGCTTTAGTCGTATGTTTAGCAGGAATAATCTCAATTTGGCTGGTTGAAAGGTATGCCGGAACAATCAAGGAAGATAAAAAAGGATGAGAAAATTTGGATTAATAGGATTTCCACTTGAACATAGTTTCTCAAAGAATTACTTTTCTGAGAAATTTAAGATATCCGGGATCTCTGATTGCCGTTATGATAATTATCCATTGGATGAAATAAATAAGCTTCGTACTCTGATTGAAAAAAATTCAGATTTGGTTGGATTAAATGTTACTATTCCACATAAGCAAAGTGTAATTCAACTACTTGATGAAATTGATAAAGAAGCCTCCGAAATCGGTGCAGTAAATACCATTAAAATATACCGTCAAAACAGGACAATATTGAAAGGCTATAATACGGATGTTTATGGATTTGAAAAACCTTTATTGAAAGCATTAAAGAAAGATCATAAAACGGCTTTGATATTGGGAACAGGTGGAGCATCAAAGGCAGTAGCCTATATCATGAACAAGCATTCCATTGATTATAAATACGTATCCCGTAAACCAATAAGCAAAGATATTCTTTCTTATGGCGATGTATCAAAGGATATAATAGCCAGAACTGATATTATTGTTAATACAAGTCCTCTGGGTATGTATCCAAATCAGGAAGAGAAACCTGATATTCCATATGATAACATCAATGAAAAGCATATTTTATACGATTTGATTTATAATCCTGAAAAAACTTTATTTTTAGCTGAAGGTGAAAAAAGACATGCAACGATAATCAATGGCTTATCCATGTTGCATTTACAGGCAGAAAAGGCATGGGAAATCTGGAATTCACAAACATATCTTTAATATGTTTTAAATGCCATTTCACTAAGCTTTGAACTAAGCTTTATTCCATATTTTGTTGCATTTTCCGGACTTAACTCAAACTTAAGATTATTTCCTACGACGAGAAAATTAATCGCAGCTCCTTCACTGATAGCACCGCTTTTTTCAGTAATTAACAAAGTGCTTTTATTTTCCAGTTGTGGAACTATATTGGACAAATGTTTTGTACTACTGAAAGGAATTACAAGAATATGACAGGTAGAGATCTCTGCTGGTGAGTTGTACGTTTTTACAGTAATTGGTTGACTCCCAACCCGCTTACCTGTTGTATAGGTCTTAAGCTCTCCAAGTATTGCTGAAGAACCGTATACACCGATGATAAATGGACCGGTCTTATAATTTGCCGGCCATTCAATTAAACGTGAAAAATTGTAAATAAACATCGCTTCTGCTCTGGAGATCTCCGTTTGACAAAAGGCTCCCAAATAAAATGTACTCAACAGTGCAAGCAATAAAATCTTTCTCATTTCTTATCATTTTGCTTGTTTAACGTCTAAAAATAACTAATTGTTTCTATTCAGGTCAAAAAAGATTTAAACAAAAAACTATCCAAAAGGGAATTGATACTGAATGTCGAACAAAAACAAACCCTGAGCAGGAGCGGATTCTCCTGCCTTTGATCTGTCTTTTGCCAGAATGATCTCAATCAATTCATCCAAACTGAGTTTGCCTTTTCCCATATTTACCATTGTGCCTACAATAGCGCGAACCATATTCCTTAAAAACCTGTCTGCAGTTATTGTATAGATGAGCAGATTATCCTCACGTGTCCACGCTGAAGTGTATACATTACAAATAGTAGTCTTCACATCTGTATGATGTTTACTAAAACTGCTAAAATCAGTGTGTCTTATTATTTCTGCAGCTCCCAAATTCATATGCTCAATTTCCAGATCATAAAACAATTGCCATGCCAAATCTTTATTGAATACGTCTTTTTGTGTCGATATATAGTATTTATAAGTTCTGGATACAGCACTGAACCTTGCATGTGCGTCTTTTGATACCAGGTGTATATTTAAAATAAATATATCATCATGAAGAAACTTGTTTAGCTTGGAGATAAGATCGGTAAGATCATTAAGTTTCTTATGTATATCAAAATGTGCTACAAAATATTTTGCATGTACTCCGGTATCAGTTCTTCCTGCACCAACTGTTTCAACTTTTTCATTCATGAGCAAAGAAAGCTTCCTATTTAGTTCATCCTGAACAGTTGCTGCATTTGGCTGATATTGCCAGCCGTGAAAATTTTTGCCATTAAATTGCAATTCAATAAAGTATCTGAACGCCATTACAGTAGTATTAATGCATGTAAGTTAGTTGTTTTATGAAACAGAAGTCTTAACATTTTTTAACATACTATTCTTATTCAATGGCAGGATTTGACATTTTTTTGGAAATGTATGTATAGTCTACTCTTTGTAAAATGATTACTTTCGGTGTCAGAAAAATAATATGTAAAAAAGTTAAAGATATGGATAAGATGAGCATCAATATTCAGGAGTTAAATGAGAAGATAAAGCAGGAGAGTTCATTCGTCGATGTTATTAATCTTGAAATGAGTAAGGTTATTATCGGACAGAATAATCTGATCGATAAATTGTTGATTGGCTTGTTGTCAGATGGGCATATTTTGTTGGAAGGTGTTCCGGGATTAGCAAAAACACTGGCTATACATACACTGGCAACAACCATTGATGCAAAATTCAGCAGAATACAATTTACACCCGATCTTTTGCCTGCTGACCTGATAGGAACTATGATTTACAGTCAAAAGAAGGAAGAATTTCTGGTAAAACAAGGTCCTGTATTTGCTAACTTTATACTTGCAGATGAAATCAACCGTTCGCCTGCTAAGGTTCAAAGTGCCTTGCTGGAAGCCATGCAGGAAAAGCACGTAACAATTGGCAGTGAAACTTTCGTGTTGCCAAAACCATTTCTGGTAATGGCTACCCAGAATCCGATTGAACAGGAGGGTACTTATCCATTGCCTGAAGCCCAGATGGACAGGTTCATGTTAAAGGTTGTCCTTGATTATCCAAAGAGAGAGGATGAAAAGCTGATCATCAGAGAAAATCTTGATAAGGAGTTTCCATCAGCCAATAAAGTTATGAAACCGGAAAATATCATGAAAGTACGTGAGATTGTGAAGGACGTTTACATGGATGAAAAAATTGAGAATTATATTCTGGATATAGTCTTCTCAACACGCTACCCGGAAAACTTTAAGCTGGAGAAATTTTCATCAATGATCAGTTATGGTGGTTCTCCGCGTGCAAGCATAAATCTTG
>CAZWFM010000032.1:0-11631 GCA_964633185.1 uncultured Bacteroidales bacterium
ATCTTCGTAAATTATCTGAATGTTCAGAAAACCGGAAGGATGAAACTTCCCTTTGGAATTGCTCAGATAGGCAAAGCTTTTCGAAATGAAATTGTTGCACGCCAATTCATTTTTCGTATGCGTGAATTCGAACAAATGGAAATGCAATATTTCATTAAGCCAGGAACAGAAATGGAGTGGTATAACTATTGGAAAGATAGAAGGATGAAATGGCATAAGGCTTTGGGTATGGGTGATGAAAAATATAGATTTCATGATCACGATAAGTTGGCACATTATGCTAATGCTGCTGCGGACATTGAATTTCAATTCCCTATAGGATTCAGGGAAGTTGAGGGAATTCATTCACGAACTGATTTTGATCTTGGAAACCATGAAAAGTATTCAGGCAAAAAAATCCAGTATTTCGATACAGTAGAAAATAAAAACTATGTTCCCTATGTTGTGGAAACTTCTATTGGTCTTGACAGGATGTTTCTTTCCGTTGTATCAAATGCTTACACAGAGGAAACAGTTGAAAGTACCGGGGAACAAAGAGTTTTGATGAAAATTCCTGAAGTACTTGCTCCGGTAAAATTGGCAGTATTCCCGCTTACAAAAAAAGACAGGATGCCTGAAAAAGCGCGTAAAATTATTGACGAATTAAAGTTTGATTTTAATTGCCAGTATGAAGAGAAAGACACCATTGGTCGTCGTTATCGGCGCCAGGATGCAATCGGAACACCATTTTGTATAACTGTTGACCATCAAACACTTAAGGATGATACTGTTACAATTCGCTATCGCGATACCATGGAGCAGGAAAGAGTCTCTGTTAACCAGGTAGAACAAATAATAAGAAAGAAAGTGAGCCTAAAGGAAATATTAAAAACTTTATAGTATATACCAATTATTTTCATCCGACTTTAACTATTAAGATGAAACACAACTTCAATCATTTTATTATTACGCGTTTTAACCTGAAATCTTCTCAAAGCAATTGGAAAACAGATAAAAACAATTCAGTAACTTTGTCTGACGAGTGGCTTGAACACAGGATAAATCTGTTTAAAACCTATTGCCTCCCTTCCATAATAAGTCAAACAAATAAGAATTTTATCTGGTTAATATATTTTGATTCTGATACTCCTGAAAAATATAAAAAGATCATTGAATTATTGCTTGGAACATATAAATCATTCATCCTGCCAAAATATGTAAGTAGTTATGATAAATTTTTAACATCATATACTCAGGATATTCTTAATCTGTTACACCCCGAAAAGGAATTTGTAATTACGACAAGAATTGATAACGACGATGTTTTGCATAAAAATTACATTGATATAGTACAAAAGCAATTCGCTAATCAAGAATTTATGACCGTAAACTGTATTAAAATATATCACTATAACATTGTTAAGCCTGAAAGACTATTTATCAACTATACCTTTTCAAATCAATTTATAAGTTTAATTGAGAAAATCTCCAATAAGAATATTACAGGATGTTATGCCCGCGGAGACAGATTTTGGAACAAAAAAGGAGAAATTATACAAATTGGAAATGATGTTTATTGCATGGAATTAATTCATGATAAGAATCTTTTAAATGATTTGTGCGGATTTCCGGTTTTAAGAAGAAAAAATTTAAGTGATTTTCAATTACTCAATCCTATTCAAAATATTAGTATGAAAGATTTAATTATGATTTGGAAAATGAGTTGGAAAAAATATTTTATTTATTTATTTAAATACAAATAATCTAATCATGAGGGTATTTATTCTTTGCACAGGCAGAAGTGGTTCATTTGCATTCATTAAAGCCTGCAAACATATTTCCAATTACAGTAGTGGTCATGAGACAAATGCAAAAAAGATTGGCACAATGCGTCTTAAATATTCAGATAATCACATAGAAGCTGATAACCGTTTAACTTGGTTTTTAGGTGCCCTCGAAAAAAAATATAGCGATTCTCCTCTTTATGTTCACTTAAAAAGAAATAAAAATGAGACAATAAACAGTTTGAACAAGCGGTGGCATAGCAAGGTGAGTATTATCAGGGCATACTGTGCAGGAATTTTGAAAACCCCCATTGAAAAACTGGACAAAGAAAGAAAGTTGGAGATTTGCGAAGATTATTATAATAATGTGAATTTAAATATTGAGGCATTTCTCGAATCAAAATCAAATACTATTACTGTTAATCTGGAAACTATACAGGAAGACTTTCGAAAATTCTGGGATTTAATCGGGGCCAGAGGAAATCTTGAAAAAGCATTAATAGAATTCGAAACAAACTACAACAAAGCAAAGAAAGGATTTAGGAAATGGAATTTGCCATATGAGATTAAACTATTGTTTTTAAGACTTTGGCGTAAATTATCCTGATTGTATGAAGAAAGTACTGATCATAACTTACTATTGGCCACCAAGCGGTGGTGCAGGAGTTTACCGATGGCTTAAGTTCTCTAAACACATGCAAGCATTTGGATGGATACCTGTTATCTATACACCCTCTAATCCTGCAATCCCGATAAAAGATGACTCACTACTAAAAGATGTCCCGGAGAATATAGAAGTATTAAAACACCCGATTTTTGAACCATTGGAATTCTATCATAAGATAATTTCAGGAAAAAATGATAACAATGTCGGTATAGGGTTGCTTTCTTCCAAGAAAAAGCCTCCCTGGAAGATGAAATTGCTTTTTTGGATCCGCGGAAATTTATTTGTTCCTGATCCAAGAAAATATTGGGTTCGGCCTTCTGTAAAGTTTTTATTAAAACACCTGAAAAATAATTCAATAGATGCTATCATTACATCCGGGCCACCACACAGCATGCATTTGATCGGACTTAAAGTGGCAAAAAATACCGGAATTAAATGGCTGGCCGATTTTCGTGATCCATGGACAAACATCGATTTCTATCATCAGCTCGGTCTCACCAAATTCGCTGATAAAGCAAACCGTCGACTTGAGAAAAAAGTACTTGCTTCTGCTGACCTTGTTACAACGGTAAGTTCAAATTGGGCTAAAGATCTAGAATCACTTGGCGCAAAAAAGATTGTTACAATAACAAATGGTTTTGATCATGAAGAATTTGAAAGGGTATCCCCCGCTCAAAACACAAAATTTTCCATATTACATGTTGGATCAATGAACAATGATCGTAATCCCATATTACTCTGGAAAACATTATCTTCTCTTTTGGCACATCATGCTGACCTTAAAACCTTACTTGAAATAATCCTTATTGGTACTGTTGATTACAGGGTATTTGAAGAACTTAATAAATATCAGCTATCCGAATATGTAAAGCATATTGCCTATATGGAACATAAAAAGGTAGTTCAGTTTCTCTGTTCTTCTTCAATACTATTGCTCCCTCTGAATAATACTCCAAATGTTATGGGTATCATTCCCGGTAAACTTTTTGAATATTTAGCTTCAGGAAGACCCATTATTTCTATTGGACCTGAAAATGGAGATACGGCAACAATATTAAAAGAAACCCGGGGAGGTGAAATAATTGCGTATAACGATGCGACAAAAATGACCAGCGTTCTTAATCATTACTTTGAATTGTTCAAATCAAAAAAATTAAAATTAGCTGCTTCGGAAATTGATAAATACAGCAGGAAAAATCTTGCAAAGAAAGTGTGTAATTATCTTGATCAATTGACAAAATGATACATTCAAATCTTGTTCCTCTCTATTAGAGAAAAGCACTATGAGCAAAATAAAAAGATACAATAAATCATTGGCCTACATTGAAAAGTATGTTTCAAAAGGAGCGAAAATACTCGATCTTGGCACCTCAAATGAACTTGCAAAACGAATTGCTGAAAAAGGATATAGAGTGGAAAATACAAAAGGTGAAGATCTTGATCAGGACATTACTTCAGTAGAAGATCAAAGCTATGAGGTCGTTACTGCTTTTGAGATTTTTGAACATATGCTGGCTCCTTATAATATACTAAAAGCAATTAAGGCTAAAAAACTTATTGCCACTGTACCATTACGTTTATGGTTCAAATCTGCCTTTTGGAGTAAAACAAATGAATGGGATAGACATTATCATGAATTTGAAGAAAAACAATTCGTCTGGCTACTTGAAAAAACCGGTTGGACTGTTGTGGAATCTGAAAAATGGGCCTCTCCAATACCACAAATAGGAATACGCCCGATTTTAAGATATTTCTATCCCCGTTATCTTATTGTTTACTGTGAAAGAAAATAAATGCCTGGATCAATGATTCTTTAATTCATCGGGATAAGCCAATAATATGGTTTCTGCATGACTTCGTAATCCGAATGGTTTAACAGCCATTTTCCTTATAATAAAAGTATAATCGTCCAGAAGATTCTCTAAAAAGGGCTTAGTCTCAAAAAACTCATAAGGATTATGATAAATGGCCAGTGAAAGAACAGGCCTGTATTTCTTTAATGTAGTTTCCCCACCTTTCATGCATTCCAGAACATACCCTTCAATATCTGCTTTAATAAATTTCGGATGTATGTGATATTGTTCAACAATTGAATCAAGTGAACGTTGCTCAACTTTAATACGGGCATCTTTTTCTTCGCAACGTAAATCGGAATAGAGTGAGTAATCGTTTCCTGACAGATAAATTGGAGGATTATCATCACTTGCTGACATGGCTGCTTCAATAATCTCAAATTTTGCTGGATTAATATTGTTTATTTGCATCCATAATCTGTAATTTTCAATGGCCTTTTTTGAAAACTCAACAGAGTAGATCTTTTTATAATTGTATTTGTTCAAAGCCAGGGCTGAATCACCAAAATACGCTCCAAGGTCCAAAAAATCAGTATTATCAAGATAGTCCTTAACTGCTTCCGGCATGTAGACCAAGCCGTGGTCAAAATAAAAAACTGACGGATCCATAGAATTACGGGCAAATTTTATGTGTCTGCTAATTTTTCGCAGTTCATGTTTTACTTTTCTTCTGGTTTTAGGCAGTTCCTCATTAAGCATTCCTCCAATTATAAGGGAATCATCAGGTATTATTTTTAATCCATACTTATGTTCAGGATAGTTCAGTAATCGTTTGAAAAGCACATCCACTGTATGAATCGAATATTCATCCAGGTTTTTTTTCAATGTCTCAAGCTTTTGATCCATAGTATTGTTTGCTATGTATTCTTTAAAGCTGCCTCCGCAATTATCGAATATACAGATTGTTGGTTTCTTGGAAGTTAATTTCTCATAAACTTCGACCAGCCCAAAATATAATCTTGGAAAATGCAACCGCAAATAGTTAACCAATTGCTTTATCATTCCCAGTATATTGTTTCCTTTAAATAAAATAACAGTCTTGTTTGTTACAAGTTTTTAAATTTATTTATAATACTATTAAAGATATCCCTGACAGATTGTGATACATTGAATTTAAGGGTAAGAAATAAAAACAGCAATGTAAACAAACTACTTCTCACCACAATATCAACGAATACATTTCGAAGTTCAGGCAAAAACGTAAGAAGTCCATAAGATATTATAGCTATCAAAGAAATAAATAACATGTTTCGATCAAAAGGATGAACTTTGAATTTTATATACATAAATATAATTTTAGATATTGAAAGAGTCAGATGGGAACATAATACAGAAAAAGCCGCTCCATTTATTCCATATTCAGGAATCAGAAAATATCCTGCTGTAATCAATACAATGCCAGATGAAACGCGAAAATATGTAAGAAGTGGGAAATCTCTTGATGTAGCCATAATCATGCCACTTGCGCCTGATATCATTTCAACCAGAAAAGCCAATCCGATAATTAGCACTACCATTTCGCCATTAGCATATTCAGAAGGTAACAAATGAAAAATATTACCAATGTTGATCCATATCCCTAAAAGAATATATAAACCAATGAGATACATATGTGCACATCCCTCTCTGTAAATTGTAAATATGGTTTTTAAATCATTTTTCTTCCAGCTATCAGCGAGAATGACTGAAGATATTTTGGAGAGTGCTGTTGAAGGTTTAAGAATTAAACTCCCCATAAAAAAGGCTATTGAATATATTCCTGTTGATTTGAGATCAAGATAGGCAGTAACAAGGTATTTATCGATATTTGTTATGGCCATACTGGCAACACTGGACAACATGCCAAAGAAGGCAACTTTAATCATCTGTTTTCGAAGTTCGGAATTAATAAAACCAGGAGATCTTCTAAAAGACAATTCGCCTTTTCTGGCTATATCAATAAATAAGAAAACTGTTGGCAGAAGAAGTGTGATAACATATATGAAAAGAAACATATGAAATTCATACAAATTCAAATAAACCATTGCTAAATTAATAAACACCAAAATCCGGAAAATTACTTCTTTATAAAAGGTTCCAACAGTTGAAGAATAAAGTACTTTCAGGAGATTATCAAAAACGTTATAAAAAAGCGTACCTCCAATCAAAGGAATCAGCAAAAAAACATAATTACTAAATAAAGTAGACTTTCCTCCACTACTATTGATTAAAGAGGATTTGGTAAAAAAGAATACGATCACTGACAAAATAAGCCCAGCACATGTTACCGAGAGTAAAATAAACAAATACCCGTTGTTTTTATTTTGTTTATTACGAAAATAGCTGAAAAGTCGGGTTGTAACCTGGTTGAATCCTAAAGCTGAGAATTCTGCGAATATATTTGATAACGCCACCAAAAGGTTAATTAATCCGATTTCTTCTGCCAATAGAAGGTTTGGCATGAGAAACAAAACATTAATTGTCCCCAGAATGACCCCTGCATAGGAATAAATGGTACCTCGAATCGATTGCTTAATAATGATTCCCACTTTGATAGTATTTAATGCTTTTCTTCAAATCCATTCTTGAATACAATATAGAATTCCACCTTTATGATAATGAACTGTATAGTCTTTTGATTTCATTTCCGGCATTCAGCCAATTGTATTTTTTCACAACAGATTCATTTCCTGCCTTTCCCATCTTTTGTCTTTTTGCAGGATCATGATACAACTCGAGTATAGATTTTTTCAATGCTTCCCGGTTACCAGCCTCAAATACAATTCCACATTTCTCCTTCTCAATTATTGCTTGTTGAGAAGGGCAGTTGCTCACAATTACCGGCAATCCATAGTACATATACTGAAACATTTTATTCGCGTATGTTGTATCATGATGGGTATTCCGATGAAAAGGGCACAACCCTATTTTTGATCCGTATAAGTAGGATGAAGCAATTTCAAAAGGCATAAAACCTGTAAGTTCTACGTTCGATAAATTCAATTTCTGAACCATTTTCTCAAGCATATTCTGTTCTGTACTATGCCCGATGATAATAAAATGCATATCAGAATAATCAGTCAATGAACTGGCAACTTTGATCAAATCAAGTGTACCTCTTCTAATCCCTGTATCACCAAAATAGACAATGCTAAATTGATTGGAAACGCTTTTTACTATATCCTTATGTACAGGTATTGCAGACAGATGATCAATATTTGCATAATTTGGGACAACATGTATATTATCTGACTGAACCTTATAATTATTTGTATAGTATTCTTTTGCTTCGGGTGTTACTAATATTAAACGATCAACCAGGGAACTCACCTTTTCCTGATAGCGATGCCATTTGTTTATTGAAATAATGTATTTGGCAGGAAAAACTTTTAAATAAGGATAATATCCCATTATTTCAGGTCTGTTCTCGTGATAATCTGCTATTACTTTAATGTTGAACTTCTTTTTTAATCTGAGGGCAACCTCAACCAGCGGCAAATCATGAACATGTAAAATATCGTACTTATTTTCAGTAAGAATACGATTCAGATTTTTTCTCCAAAATTCAAAATAAAAAGGTAAGTCTAATGCCAGAGCACTTAATTTATAATTGATTTTTGAAAGATGTGATCTAAAAACTTTTCCTCCCAAGTATTCACCAACATGCGAACTCTTATTCGTAATACATGACATATCTACAGAATGACCATCTTTTCGTAGTGCTTGAATCTCATTTTCCACTCTTCCGTCGGGAGGAAAATCTTTTTCAAGCAACATAAGAATTCTCATCTAAATCAGGATTTGTTTGTAACGGTTATTTATATAACAAAAATATATTTATTTAACAACTCAAATAAATAATAACTTTAAATCTAATGAGAATTGAATAGTTTAGTGCAAAATTGTAAGATGATTATGGAATAATATACACTACTTTTGAATCCAACAGAAAATTTTTAGCTTATGAAGGTAATTCAAGAAACCATACTAAGTATTGCAGTTGCGTTGATTGTATTCTTAATACTTTCGATTGTATATATGTACCCTTCGCTTGAAGGAAAAAATCTCAGACAAGGTGATGTAGTGCAATTTCAGGGAATGTCCAAAGAACTGGTTGATTACCGCAACGAAACAGGCCAAGAAGCACTCTGGACAAATAGTGCGTTTGGAGGTATGCCGGCATATTTGATATCAACAAAATACAAATCAAACATATTCCGTTTTTTTCATAATTATTTTATTTTTATCCTCTTTAATTGGCGTCCTGTTTGTTTTATTTTCCTATACCTTTTTGGTTTTTATATTGCCCTTCTGGCCTTCGGAATTGACAAATGGCTATGCATTGTTGGTGCAATAGCCTATGGTTTTTCATCCTATTTATTTACTATTATTCCGGCTGGTCATGTTTCAAAAGTGTTTGCTCTTGGTTATATGCCTCCGATAATAGCAGGTGTATACCTTGCTTTCCGTGGTAAATACATACTTGGAAGCGCATTAATGGGGCTTTTTCTTTCGCTGCAAATCCTTGTTGTCCATCTTCAGATAACTTATTATACATTTCTTATTGTTATAATCTATGGATTATTCGAATTGATAGGTGTTATACGGGAAAAGAGATACAAACAATTTGTAACCGCTCTGGCATCACTTTCAATTGTTGCTATATT
Source organism: uncultured Bacteroidales bacterium (assembly GCA_964633185.1). Classification (GTDB taxonomy): domain Bacteria; phylum Bacteroidota; class Bacteroidia; order Bacteroidales; family UBA10428; genus UBA10428. Next base: position 8,930 of record CAZWFM010000032.1, read on the forward strand.
GGCAGTATTCTCTAATTTTTCGAATTTCTGGACCACATATGAATACAGCAAATATTCCATTCGTGGAAAATCAGACCTCACTGCCAATATTGAAAATCAGACCTCAGGACTTGATAAAGATTATATTACCCAGTGGAGTTATGGCATCAGTGAAACATTTACTCTTCTTATTCCAAATTTCAAAGGAGGTTCATCCAATAATCCTTTGCCTGAAAAATCCAAAACGTACGAATTTCTTAAAAAAGTTCAGGGAGCCAGTAATGCGAAGAAAACAATAAAACATGCTCCGACCTATTGGGGTTCTCAACCTTTTACATCAGGTCCATTTTATGCAGGAGCAATTGTCGTTTTTTTATTTTTCTTCGGTCTGTTTGTCATAAAAGGGAAAGTCAAATGGTGGATTGTGACTGTAACAATTCTATCTGTCTTTCTCTCCTGGGGAAAGAATTTTCCCGGTTTTACTGATTTTTTTCTTGATTATGTTCCAGGCTATGATAAGTTCCGGTCCGTTTCGATGACACTTATTATTGCAGGTTTTGCTATTCCTTTGCTGGGTATTCTGGCAATTGACAAGATCCTTAAAGGAGATTATGATAAAGCTATCATGCAAAAACAATTATTAAATGCTTTTTATATTACTGCCGGCATTTGTTTTTTCTTCCTGCTTACCGCCGGAATGTGGTTTGATTTTGAAGGGGAAAACGATAAAGGCTATCTGGCCCAGGGAGCACATGAATTTGTGAAGGCACTTCAAGCCGACAGGCTGATGCTTTTGCGAAAGGATGCATTCAGATCAATGGTTTTTATAGTTCTTGCAACAGGGTTGATTTATCTGTATCTAAAACAAAAAATCAAGGCAAATTACCTGGTTATTGGATTAGGACTGGTTATACTCATGGATATGTGGGCAATCGATAAACGATACCTGAATAATGACGATTTTATTACAAAAAGAGAATACAAAAATCCTATTCCAAAAACAAAAGCCGACAATTTTATCTTGAGAAATAGTGATCCTGATTACAGAGTATTAAATCTCTCTGTAAGTCCTTTTATGGATGCTACAACATCTTATTATCATAAATCCATTGGAGGTTATCACGGTGCCAAGATGCGAAGATACCAGGAACTTGCTGACTATGAGATCTTCCCTGAAATGCAACGTATCATTGGTGCGCTTCAACAAGGTCGTATTTCTCTGGCTGATAGTGCTTTACGTCAATGCAATACACTCAATATGTTAAATACACGATATGTAATTTACAATCCGGAAGCCATGCCTCTTATAAACGATTATGCATATGGAAATGCATGGTTTGTTTCCGGGATATTGTGGGTTGAGAATGCTGATGAAGAAATTGCATCGCTTGCCAGTATCAACAATAAAGATCAAACAGTAGTTGATAAACGGTTTGAGGATCTTTTAACGATCACCCCCATGGAAAAAGATTCTTCTGCTTCCATCGGGTTACTTTCATATGCTCCAAATAAATTGATTTACAAATCTGTTTCTACTGTTCCACAGGTTGCAGTCTTTTCAGAAATCTATTATCCAAAAGGTTGGAATGTATACATCGATGGTGAAAAATCATCTTATTTCAGAGCCAATTATGTTTTACGTGCTATGGTCGTGCCTAAAGGAAAACATGAAATTGAATTCAGGTTTCAACCAAAATCTTATTTTATGGGAAATAAAATTGCTTATGCAAGTTCAGGTCTTTTATTGTTACTGATCATTGGAGCGCTGGGAATTGAGCTGAGGAAAATGAAACCGGATAATGATTAATATCTTTCCAGCCAGCGGTATCTTCTTAAACTATCTCCCAGTTTGATGGCGACCATTATTTCATGTGAACCGTAACTTAGTCTCGACATTTGATTGAATCCATAATCAAATGAATACCCTATATAAACTCTGTTCATTTTAATTCCCAGCAGCAATATCAATTCTCCTGAAGTACGAACCGATAACCCGGCCCAGTATTCTTTCTTGTAAATAAGCCTGCCTGAAATATCGCCGGTAAAACTTAATTTTTCATTGCCTCTTAAAATAAATGATGGCTCAAAATCCCAATTCCGGTTATTCATTTCCATTCTGTAAACACCATAAATCGTATAATGTCTGATATGTTTTAACTCATTTGAAGCAATATTTACATCTCCGAATTTAATAGGCGATTGCAATAAATTTGTTGCTGAAAATCCCAGATTCACTTTGTGGGTTGAAAAATTAATGCCTGCTCCGGCATCAGGCACATATGCTGATTTTCCAAGTAAACCTTCAATATCGGGATGATCCGGATCTCTGAATTCAATAAGACTTTCATCTATTTTAAACTGCATTGCATATGCTTCAAGACCAAAAGACAATTGATAATTTTGAATGAAGATATGATATGCGTAAGTGAACTTAAAGTTTGTCCGGCTAATGGCTCCGTTCTTGTCACTGATGAATGCAACCCCAAGTCCGACTCTTCCTTTGGACCCTGCTTTGTATTTGCGCTTTTTGACTGAGAATGGAGATTTTAAAATTCTTGTTGAAATACTTGCAGAATAAGTCTCCGGAGTATTTTGCAATCCGATCCATTGTTTGCGACCGGATAAGTTGATGGTGGTCATGCCATCTATCCCGGCTACAGCGGGATTAATAAGAAACTCACTTAAAATATATTGACTGTAAATAGGGATTTGCTGTGTATACG
>CAZWFM010000033.1:0-11279 GCA_964633185.1 uncultured Bacteroidales bacterium
TGATAACGTTGTCATATGAATCTATCTTCATAAAACTCCAAGATTTAGGTTTAATTAGTAATTGTGAAATACGTATAACATAACATTCAGAAATCTGAATGCATAGAAAAAAAGTATAACAATTGGTTATAACAAAAATAATATTATTTCTGTAAATCTATAGTATAGATTATGCTTAATAAACTCCTTTTTTTTTAACTTATTGTACTGGTAACCAGTAAAAATTATAATACAAATAAATTCAATTTCATCTATCCTTTATTCATACCCGGTTCTGTATTGCAAGTCTTTCTATGAGTTATTAACAATGCTAAACTCTCCAACTTATAATCAGTATATTTGTCTCACAAAAAAGTTATGAGTGCATTTGTTGTATCAGCAAGAAAATATCGTCCCGATACATTTGATACTGTTGTCGGACAAAGTACTATTACATTCACACTAAAGAATGCCATACGAACAAAATCTTTGGCACAGGCTTACTTGTTTTGCGGACCGCGAGGTGTTGGAAAGACAACTTGCGCCAGAATTTTTGCCAAAACGATAAATTGCAAAAATCTTGGTCAAAATATTGAAGCATGCAATGAATGTGAATCCTGCAAGTCATTCAACCAGAATCGTTCCTTTAATATTCATGAGCTTGATGCAGCATCAAACAATTCAGTTGATGATATTCGTAATTTAATTGAACAGGTTAGAATACCTCCACAGGTTAGTAAATATAGCGTTTATATTATTGATGAGATTCACATGTTATCGCAGGCTGCCTTCAATGCATTTTTAAAAACACTTGAAGAACCTCCCGGTCATGCTATTTTTATTCTCGCTACAACAGAAAAACATAAAATCATACCGACAATACTATCTCGCTGTCAGATCTTTGATTTTAACAGGATAAAAATTAATGACATTGTTGGTTACCTGGAGAATATAGCAAAAAAGGAAAATGTCGATGTTGAAATAGAAGCGCTTACTATTATTGCGCAAAAAGCCGATGGAGCTATGAGGGATGCCCTCTCTGTCTTTGACCAGATTGTAAGTTTTACCGACAAAAAGATAACCTACAAAAGTGTGATTGAAAACCTCAATGTTCTTGACTATGTGTACTATTTTCAGCTTACAGATAACTTTTTGAATGGAGATTATCAGAGCGCTTTGGTATTATTTGATGAAATCTTATCAAAAGGTTTTGACCCTCAGAATTTTATTGGTGGTTTGAGCAGGCATTTTCGGGAATTGCTGGTTTGCAAAGCAGAAAAAACATTGCAGCTTCTTGAAGTTGGAGATTCAATTAGAAAGCGTTATACCGATCAATCATCAAAATGTTCTGATGATTTTCTTTTTTCCTGTCTTGATCTGTGCAACGAATGCGATTTATCAATCAGATCAAGCAAAAACCATCGATTGCATGTGGAAATAAATATCATTAAATTATGCAACCTGGTTCAAAAAAAAAAAGACAAATCCCTGAACCGGGATGAAGATGTACTTCTTTTGCCTGAGAAAAAACAATCGGAGGAATATAAGGAAAACATAAATCAGGAGGCAATCACTTCCGAAAAGGTTGAGGAAGAAGAAGTACCTCTTGAAAAACCTCAGAAGAATGCACTAAATAAGAAAACCTCTTCATCCAATGGACCTGATTCATTCTCTATTAAGGAGGCCTTAAAAACACTTGACAATGAACCTGAGGTGAAATCAAATGAGCGGGAGGAAATTGATGGGGATGATGTTTTTAAAGTTGAGAAAGAATCTCTTATTAAAGACTTCGATACTTCTGAATTTTTATCTGTATGGAATGAATTTATCAGGAGTTTGAAAAAAAATGAGCCCAGAATGTACTCTGCCATGCGCAACCAGGAGCCAAATTTCTCTGGCGGAGATACCATCTCTTTTACTTTTATTAGTAACACGCAATTGCATGAGTTTAAGGAGAAAATCAGACCCTTGATTATTACTTTTCTGAGGGATAGGTTGAATTATTCAGAAATAAAGATAGAAGCAGATATTTTTCAGGACGATAAACAACCGCAGGCGAAATTTCTTTCTGAAATAGACAAGCTGAAACACATGACCTCAAAGAATCCTGTTTTACAAAAACTTAAACAGGAATTTAATCTTGATTTTGAGTAAATATTTCACTTTTCTATCACTTCATGCTTTTTTCAATGTTTTGTCGTCAAATTGTTTCTAATCTATGTTTTGTATACTTTTGCAGCCAATTTTACGAATGGATAATCTGAAAAATAAACAAATAAAAAATGGAAGGCCAAAAAATCACCATTGAAAATGGGGAGTTAAAAGTTCCGGAAAATCCTGTTATACCTTATATTGAAGGTGATGGTACAGGTCCGGATATTTGGGCTGCGTCAGTCAGGGTTATTGATAATGCAGTTGAGAAAGCCTATAAGGCTTCGAGAAAAATAGTATGGAAGGAAGTCTATGCCGGTGAAAAATCATACAACACAAATGGTGAGTGGCTACCTCAGGAAACACTGGATACAATAAAGGATTATCTTATTGCCATAAAAGGTCCACTTACAACCCCGGTAGGAGGTGGTATCCGGTCGTTGAACGTAGCATTGAGACAGATATTGGATTTGTTCGTTTGCCAGCGACCTGTAAAGTATTATACAGGCGTTCCTTCTCCTGTTAAAGATCCGTCAAATACAGATATGGTCATCTTTCGGGAAAACACTGAAGATATTTATGCCGGAATTGAATGGATGGATGGGACTGCGGAGGTGAAAAAGGTGGTTGATTTTCTGAAAAATGTGATGAAGGTTACTAAAATCCGTTTTCCTGAAAGTACTTCCATAGGGATCAAACCTGTTTCAAAAGAAGGAACTGAAAGATTGATAAGAGCAGCCATTCATTATACAATAAAACATAACCTGCCTTCGGTAACATTTGTACATAAGGGGAATATCATGAAATTTACGGAAGGTGCATTTCGCGATTGGGGTTATGCCCTGGCAAAAAAGGAGTTTGGGGCAAAAGAGTTCAATGGAGGGCCATGGTGCAGTATTAAAAATCCGAATACCGGCAATGAAATTGTTGTTAAGGATGTTATAGCTGATGCTTTTCTGCAACAAATATTGACACGTCCAAAAGAATATTCTGTAGTTGCTACACTAAATCTTAACGGCGATTATATTTCTGATGCACTGGCGGCAATTGTCGGAGGAATAGGTATAGCTCCCGGGGCAAATATAAATTATGTTACAGGTCATGCTATTTTTGAAGCAACACACGGAACGGCACCAAAATATGCCGGACAGGATAAGGTAAATCCGGGCTCATTGATCCTCTCAGGCGTGATGATGCTCGAATACCTTGGATGGCAGGAGGCTGGAGATTTGATAGTAAAGGGTTTACAGGGAGCTATAAGTAAGAAACGTGTCACATACGATTTTGAAAGATTAATGAAAGGCGCAACCTTGTTAAAATGTTCTGAATTTGGAAACGAAATTATTTCCAATATGTAATATCCGGAATTTTTAACCGGGATCTGTCCTGATCATAAATCGTTAAGGAGGTTGTCTGAAAAGCGGATTTGTTTTCTTTTTAAACAACCTCTTCTTTATTGTATCATAATTTTTCTTGTAATTACACGATTATTTGTTGTGATACGAACAAGATATATTCCCCGCTGAGTTTTATTCAAATTGATTTCAGTGAGTAGCGGAGAATGAATATCTTTAAATTGTCTGCTAAATAGTGTGTTGCCTGAAACGGAAATAAGATCAATACATACCTCATCATTTACAGGACCATTGATTTCAATCATAAAATTCCCATTGTTTGGATTAGGATAGATTTGTATATTGGAAACATCCGCTATATATGATTCATCCTCAATGTTACTTAGTCTGAAATCATTAAGCGTTATGCTAAAAATACCCGTTGCACCGCCATACGATCCATCGACCTGAAGCCATAAAGTATCCCCGGTTTCGTACCCGATCAGATTTGGAATGGTGGCAGCATAATCTAAATTCCCGGCATAATCATCGTTTGCGGCCAAAAGAGTATAGTTTCCATTAAGAATATCCTGGCATGAATTTGCTTTGTATACAGCAATCTGATTGTCAAAACCTTCCGTTTCAATTGAAATGCCCGGGTAGGTTTCTTCAATGAGAAACTTAAACCATACACTGTTGTCAATTCTCGCTTCACCCTGGCACCAGCCGGCTTGTGAAAAACATCCGCCCGAACTTCCAAAACCTTCAGGAGGTACGGGTTCATTTTCCTGCGGTGTACCGCACTGATTTGAGAATGGCCCGTTTTCACCAAAATAAATCCTTTGAGCATCACAGATATCATCCGGTGTGTTAATTATCTCAAGGTCATATACATAAGTACAGGTACCGTGGGTTGCGGTAATGGTCAGCATATCCGATTGCAAATAAACATTTACAGTATTTTCGGAAGTCTGATAGGCCATATCAGGCGGATCGAAAGACAGACTATAATTGCCGGTGACAAAGATTTCAGCAGAGTCTGACGAACAATCGAAAAGCTTATTTGGCAAAACCTCAAATTCAATATTATCAGACACTTTCAAATATTCAGAATAGGTTTCACTCAGAGAAGTTCCTCCTGAGTAAGTAGTGATCGTTACATTTTTAAATCCCTGCGAACTGTAACTCACGTATACTGTATCGTTGTTTGTTTCAGTGCTTGGTATTGCACCCGGTCCAAAATTCCATCGAATGCTGTCAAAATCATTAGGATCTGATTGTAAGGTAAACATAACTTCTGCATTAAGACAGGCTTCGGTTATATTTACATCAATTGCGGTAGGCGAGACAGAGAACGTATCGGGTAGTGCTAATTTCCAGATGCCTCTTCCATAAGTTCCTGCAAATAAAGTATTCTCATTTTCCTGTATTTCAAGTTCTGTAACGATGACATTCGGAAGGTTACCGCTAAAGTCTTCCCAACTGTTCATTTTTGCATTGCGGGCATAGATGCCGATATCTGTTCCAAGATAGAGTTGATGATTTGATTCAGCCTGGAATATGATAGAATTTGCAGGAACATTTGGCAAACCCTGTGAAAAGTTGACCCAGTTGCTTCCGCCATTCGATGAGTAAAAAACTTTTTCATTATCGTCGTATCCTGAAATGCTGATCCATATCTTATTCGGATCGGTATCTGAAATGGCTATATCAGTAATGGTAACAACAGGAAGGTTGGCACCAATCTCCGTCCAGTTTTTTCCCCCGTCAGATGTTTTCCAGATATTGTTCCAGTCTGAGGCATAGATGTAGTTTTCGTTTGACGGAGCAATTCTGATAACCTTTAAATCCTGACCTGTAAAACCGGAAATAACCTCCCAGCTTGAACAACCATCAACAGTTTTATAGATCTGATCATATCCTAACAATAATTTTTTATTAAATGCAGTACTCATAACATAAGGAGTAACCCAGGCTCCTTCAAGATCAGGAGAGGGTTTGACCGGTGAAAAAGTCAGACCTCCGTCAACTGATTTGTAAATATTCCCATAATAGACGGAACCATAAAGGACATTTGCATCCAGAGGATCTACAATACATTCCATTCCGTCACCTCCGATAACTTCGTGCCAGGTGCCATTCTTCAGGAGAAATGTACCATTATCCTGATTGCCTGAAAGCAACATGTTACTTTCACCCTGAGAAACACCGATTTTGTAACTCTGCAATATTTCCAGCCCATCGCTGATATCCGTCCAGCTTTCTCCGTGATTTGTGCTTTTATATACACCACCGTCATTCCCGCAGTATAGATATCCGTTAAGCGGACTATAAACAAGCATATGATGATCGGCATGTACATAATTGTAGCTTACACTTGGATACCATAATCCAGAAAGGTTCCAGCTGCTGCCTCCATCGGTACTTTTCCAAAGATTCACACCGCCAACAATTATAACGTCGGCATCTGAAGGAGATACAGAAAGAGACAGGTCATACCATCCCTGGCCTCCCTGGTCACTTCCGTTATCACTCCAGCCCAGAAGATTCTTATCACCAATGCCCTGACCGTATAACAATTGCCAGTTAATACCCTGATCTGTTGATTTGTAAAGTGCATAAAAACCATTGTCCGCATCATCACTGAATAATGCAAATACAGAATTCGGCTCGTTTGGTGTTACAGCAATTTCAATCCGGTTGTATTGATCGGTCAGATTAATCCCGTTCATGCTTATTGAAAAATTAGTTCCTCCGTTTGTTGATCTATAGATCCTGGCTGTACCCATACTACTGTAAGTTGTTGCATAAATGGTTAATGAATTTGTGGGATGGAATTCAATATCTCTGAAATTTCCGCTTATTAACAAAGTATGATCGCTCCATCCATTGGTTGTTTTGTAGATGCCCCTGTTTGATGTCGAAAACATAATGCTGTGGTTTACAGGGCTCATCAGGATGCGCCTGAAATAGGTATAATCCACAACATCAAGTGAGAGGGAAGTAGGCTGCCAGGTTTCGCCTCCGTTTGTTGAGGTTGCAATACCAATGCCATATGTATCAATAGCATCACCATCACCGGTTGCTATGTAAATGATATCAGGATCAGTATAGTCAACAACAATATCTGAAATTCCTATGGAAGACAACTGGTCGGTAGTGGTTCTCCATGTATTGCCGCCATCTTCACTCAACCAAAATCCTCCTGAAGGTGCCCCTGCAAAAAGAATATCCTGATCCGTAGGATGAAATGCGATGCAGTTTACCCTGCCGTTTCCTGTTTTGTTCGTTGTATTGATTGTGTATGGTGTATTTGAAGGGCCAAGGCTGACCCATACCGGTGATGCCTTGTTAATGGATTTATCGTTTATTTTTTCCCAGAAAGATTTTTGATATTCCAGGTTACCAATTTTGCCGGATGGATAAACCCTTGGTTCCATGAAATATTCCCATCGTCTGAATTGTTTGTATCCCTTTCCTTTTTCAATTTCCCTGTTTTTCCAGTATTCATTGAATGCTGCCTGAATTTCATAGAAAGAAATATCATTCTGGCTTTTATTTTCTGCCTGGGGTATATGCTTCATCCAGGGCTGTGCAAACACATAAGGCATGATGAACAAGCCAGCACATATAAGAATTAAAATACGTCTCATTGATTTCCTTTTTGATTATGATTTGACAAATTAACTAATAATAATTTATTCTTTTTCTATAATCTTAATTTCAAAATGAATGAATTACAGGTTATTTTAAGAATCTTACGTTTTTTTCATTAAAATGATGCGTATGTTTATTTATTTCTTCTGGCATTCACAATATTTACATTAATTTTGTTACTCTTCAAATTTGATTTTGGTTATGAGTACTTTATTCAATATAATAGGCAAGCTTTTTGGCAGCAAGTCAGAGCGTGATATTAAGGAGCTTACGCCTTATCTTGATAAGATCAAGGCAGCATATGAATTGATTCAAAAAGCTACCAATAATGAATTGCGTGAAAAGACAAAAGAACTTAAACAATTCATTCAGGATTATATAGCTCCGGAATTAAAAGAAATTGATGAATTAAAGGTTAAAGTAGAGCAAGAATCACTTGATATTTCAAAGAAAGAGGAAATTTTCGAGACGATTGACAAAGTGGAAAAATCCGTCGATGATAAGATCGAAGAGGCTCTGGATGAAAAATTGCCGGAAGCATTTGCAATTATTAAGGAAACTGCCAAAAGATTCAACGATAATGAATACCTCGATGTTACAGCTAGCGATTATGACAGAGATCTTGCAGCCTCAAAGGATAATGTTGAAATTATTGGCGATAGCACCGCAAGATATCATAACAAGTGGATTGCAGGCGGAAATGAAATTATCTGGGATATGGTGCATTATGATGTCCAATTGATTGGTGGTGTTGTTTTGCATCAGGGGAAGATTGCTGAAATGGCAACAGGAGAAGGAAAAACACTCGTTGCCACACTGCCGGTGTTTTTGAATGCTCTATCGGGTCGGGGAGTACATGTAGTAACAGTGAATGATTATCTGGCAAAACGCGACTCGGAGTGGATGGGTCCTATTTTTGAATTCCATGGAATGAGAGTTGATTGCATTGATAAACATCAACCCAATTCGGTTGATAGGAGAAAAGCTTATGGAGCAGACATTACCTATGGAACAAACAATGAATTCGGGTTTGATTACCTCCGTGATAATATGGCCATCAATATACAGGATCTTGTTCAGAGAAAACACAATTATGCTATTGTTGATGAGGTGGATTCGGTTTTAGTTGATGATGCACGTACTCCTTTGATTATTTCAGGGCCTGTGCCAAAGGGAGAGAACCAGGAATTTGAAGAATATCGTCCTCGTGTGGAAAAACTTGTTAGTGCACAGAGAAAACTCGTTACTGAATTGCTTGCCGAAGCAAAAAAATTAATCAATGACGGAAATAAAGAGAAAGGCGGATTTAAATTGTTGCAGGCTTTTAAAGGCTTACCAAAAAGCAAAGCGCTAATTAAATTCCTGAGTGAAGAAGGAAACAAAGCATTGCTTCTGAAAACTGAAAATTTTTATATGCAGGAAAGCAGCAAGCATATGCATAAAGCAACCGATGAATTGTATTTTGTAATTGAAGAACAGCTGAATTCGGTTGATCTCACCGATAAAGGAATTGAAACACTCACTACATCATCTGATGATCCGGATTTTTTCATTATGCCCGATATTGGTTCAGAGGTAGCCGAACTTGAAAAGGCAGGATTGACTTCGGAAGAAATGCTGATCAAAAAAGATAAACTGATACAGGATTATGCCATAAAATCAGAGAGAATTCATACGGTACACCAATTGCTCAAAGCCTATACAATGTTTGAAAAAGACATTGAGTACGTAGTAATAGATAACAAAGTGAAGATTGTAGATGAACAGACTGGTCGTATCATGGAAGGAAGAAGATATTCTGACGGTTTGCATCAGGCAATTGAAGCCAAAGAAAATGTTAAAGTCGAAGCTGCTACACAGACTTATGCAACCATTACTTTGCAGAATTATTTCAGAATGTATCATAAACTTTCGGGGATGACAGGTACTGCAGAAACTGAAGCAGGTGAATTCTGGGATATTTACAAGCTTGATGTAGTGGTTATTCCGACGAACAAGCCTGTCGTACGTGATGACAGGGAGGATTTGATCTACAAAACCAAACGCGAAAAATACAATGCTGTAATTGATGAAATCGTTGAACTGGTGAAAGAAGGCAGACCTTCACTTGTTGGTACAACATCTGTTGAAATATCTGAGCTTTTGAGCCGTATGTTGAAAATGAAAGGCATAAAACATAACGTATTGAATGCAAAATTGCATCAGAAAGAGGCAGATATTGTGGCTGAGGCAGGGAAAGGAGGTACCGTAACCATTGCTACAAATATGGCTGGTAGGGGTACGGATATTAAATTATCTCCTGAGGTAAAAAAAGCAGGAGGACTGGCGATTCTGGGTACTGAGAGGCATGAATCAAGACGAGTGGACAGACAGCTTAGAGGGAGAAGCGGGAGACAGGGAGACGTGGGATCTTCACAATTTTATGTTTGTCTTGAAGATGACCTGATGCGATTGTTCGGTTCCGACAGAATTGCCGGACTAATGGACCGTATGGGACTTAAGGAAGGTGAAGTCATTCAGCATAGTATGATCACCAAATCCATCGAACGTGCTCAAAAAAAGGTTGAAGAAAACAATTTTGGAATTCGAAAACGTCTTTTGGAATATGATGACGTGATGAATTCACAACGTGAAGTGATTTACAGAAAACGCCGTAATGCTTTATATGGAGATCGTATCTCAATTGATGTAGCCAATATGATGTACGATGTGTGTGAAAGTATCGTAGAACAATACTATGCCAATACTGATTATGAAGAGTTTAATTTTGAAATTATCAGACTACTTTCTATAAATAACCCGATAGATGAACAGGAATACGTTAAGCTGAGCAATAAGGATATGGTAGAAAGACTTTATGAAACTACCCGCAAAGCATATGTTAGAAAGACTGAATCTATCAGAAGCAAAGCATTGCCTATTATACAATCGGTTTTTGAAAGACAATCAAAAACCTATGAGAATATTCTGGTTCCCATAACAGATGGTATGAGAACATACAACATTGTTACCAATCTTGAAAAAAACTATACATCAGGTTGTGAGGAATTGATAAGATCGTATGAGAAATCGCTTTCGCTGGCTACGATTGATGAAAACTGGAAAGAACATCTCAGGGAACTTGACGATTTGAAACAATCGGTACAAAATGCAACTTACGAACAAAAGGATCCTTTGCTGATATACAAATTTGAGTCCTTCGAATTGTTTAAAACTATGATTGATAAGATCAATAAAGAAGTTGTGAATGTATTGATGAAAGGACAGTTGCCGGTTAAAGATCCGGACGAAGTGCGACGCGGAGAATCACCCCGTCATACGGATATGAGCAGGTTACGTGCAAGTAAAAGTGATTATCGTACCAACTATGGCGAAGGCGAAGGGCAACAACGTCGGGAACCTCAGAAAGTACAGCCGGTAAGAGTGGATAAAAAAGTAGGAAGGAACGATCCCTGTCCCTGCGGAAGCGGAAAAAAATACAAGAATTGTCATGGCAAAGTAGGTGCCGAAACGGTTAATTCGAAAGGTTATTAGGATAATTTGTTAATATTTTCCTTCTGTAAGGAATATCCTGGTGCACTAATAATCATTATTTTCAACCATTAAAAAACATGAATGTATGGATTAACGTACAGAAGTACTATTTTCTATTTTTGAAGATTTTTTACTAATCCTTATTATTTTTTATTATGAAAAAACTATTTGTAGTAGCAGCAATGATGGTTTTCACTGCGGGCATTTTTGCGCAGGGGGACCTGGACAATGCTTTTTATTTCCGTTTGGGATATTCAAAACCCGCCAAAACATACTGGGGTGTCGATGACAAATCTTTTTGGGATGACTACGATGTAAAAAGGAATGGATTCGTTTTTGAATTGGGCCAGATGTTCTATTTTAATAGTCTTAAAATGGCTGATGGACTGCGTTTGGGATTGAATGCAGATTATATTTCCTTTTATTATCATGGTATATCATCTGATAATTCTGATGATAAAGTGGGGCACATACTTTTCGGATCGAAAATTGGTCCTGTTTTATCTTATAGTCCTGTAGATAAACTGGTTTTTGATGCCTATGCAAAATTGAATCCTGTATGGGTTTCTTCACTTATAGAAATGTATGAAGATGTTGATAATGATTTATGGCTGGGATTTATGG
>CAZWFM010000034.1:0-11188 GCA_964633185.1 uncultured Bacteroidales bacterium
TGTCGTGCTGAAGCTTTAAATCACGCTTTTTAATATCTTCCCTCTTATCATATTCCTTTTTACCACGTGCTAATGCAATATTTAGTTTTGCATATCCTGTATCTGATATAAATAGTTGTGTTGCAACAATGGTGAATCCACGTTCTCTAGTTTTTCTTTCAAGTTTTCTTAACTCTGAGGCATTTAAAAGTAGCTTTCTGTCCCATGCGGGATCATGGTTCGAATACCCCCTGTTTGCATATTCAGCAATATGCATATTGCGTACCCAAAGTTCCCTGTTTTTAAAATAGCAAAACGTATCGGCAATGCTTGCCTTCCCCATGCGCAGACTTTTTATCTCCGTTCCGGTAAGCACTATGCCGGCCGTATACTTTTCAATAAATTCATAATCACGTGAAGCCTTTTTATTCCGTATATCAATTTTATTGGCCATTCTAGCTATTTAAATTTTGTCTGTAGAATTCTTTATTATAGCTCTAACTTTTTATCCATTGCCTGTTATTTTAAAAGTTAGTGATACTTGTTGCCTCACACAAATGAATTTTTATATGGTGTTCCTGCAAAGTAAAAGTAAATTTGTGGAATATTCAGATTGAATTGGAGCAGAATAAAGAAAAAAATAAATTGATCGTTGTGCTTGGGCCAACCGCCACTGGCAAAACACAATTTGCAGCCTATCTTGCAAACCAGTTACATGGTGAGATTATCAGTGCTGATTCAAGACAAATCTATCGAAAAATGAATCTGGGTACCGGTAAAGATTATGAAGATTATTTGGTCGATAACAAATACGTCCCCATTCATCTCATTGATATACACGATCCGGGATACAAATACAATGTTTTTGAATACCAGAAGGATTTTTTGAAAGTATATTCCCTTATAAAGGATAAAGGAAAAACCCCAATCCTATGTGGAGGAACAGGCATGTATATCGAAGCTGTCACAAAGAGATATAAACTTATAGCTGTTCCGGTAAACAAGGTTTTAAGAAAAACACTGGAGAATAAAAACCTTTCTGAGCTTGAAAAAATTCTTGCAGGTTACAGGACGCTCCATAATAAAACCGACTCAGATACAATTAAGAGAGTTCTCAGGGCAATCGAAATTGAAGAATACAATAAAAGCAATGCGGAAAAAATACATGATTATCCAGATTTTAATCCGGTTTACTTTGGAATTCATGTCGACAGAGAGGTCAGACGCAATAGAATAACCAAACGTCTCCATGACAGATTGCAAAATGGAATGATCGGGGAAGTTAAAGATCTTTTAGACGAGGGAATTGATCCGGAAGTTTTGATTTATTATGGCCTTGAATATAAGTATATCACACTCTATCTGACAAGGAAAATAAAGTATACAGATATGATTGAAAAACTTAACATTGCCATCCATCAGTATGCCAAAAGACAGATGACATGGTTTAGAAAGATGGAACGTGAAGGAATTCAGATCCACTGGATTGAAGGCCTCCTGCCAATAGAGCAGAAAGTTGAGCAGGCTATTTCAATAATTTATTCTAAATAACTTTATAATTCTTATACTCCATTATCCTTTTGCCAGTAAGTTTTTCAATAAATCGTTTGATTTTTTCTTTTCTCGAAAAGGAATTTTTGGATATGTCGAAATCAAATTTCCAGTTTTTCATCCTGATCCTCAATTCCATTACTTTTGGATGAGAACCATGATAACGAGCCAAAGCATCTATCTCAGAATAATCAAATTCTTTAGCTTTCGCAATGTTTTTATCAACCCAGGCATCATCATACCAGAGTTTATGAAAGTTTTTATGTTTATCCTGTAAAGCACGGGGATCTCTAACCCACCCATAATGAAATATATAGGCATCCAAAGGTTTTACTCTTAATTTTTTATCGTTCCCTTTCCTGAATCCCTGGGCATCGCGGAAAGAATATATCTTTTTATCGTTCCTGATCACACGTATTTCGTTTCTGTACCAGCTATAAGACTCTCCAACATAATCATAGGAACCATAGAAATGCAAATACTTAAAAAGCAAACCTTCGATATTTTTGTCATTCTTATACCTCTCCATACCTGTCTTTATCGTATCCAGGTATTTCTCATGAACCACCTCATCTCCCTGAATATAGAAACACCAGTCCGTATCATCGGGTATCGCCTTCAATGCTTTGTTCGTTTCTTCTGCCAATACATACCCGCCTTCCCGCAAATTATCATTCCAGATAGTTTCAATAATTTTTATTTTCTTTTTATCAATATTCCGAATAAGATTGAGGGTATCATCTTCCGATTTGCCAACTGCTACAATAAAATGATCACAAACAGGCAATATAGACTGTATTGATTCAACAACAGGATAATCGTATTTCAGGGCATTTCTGATAAATGTAAATCCCGTAACTTTCATGAATTATCAAGATTAAAAAAATCCTGACAAAAATAGAAAAACAAGAGTAGTATTTGGATAAGAAAAGGCTGTAATTATACACAGTAATTAACAAGTAACACCCTTCTACATTATAGCTCTATAAAATGAGTAAAACGATTATGGAATTGTTCAGGCAGCAATGTACTCGAAAACTTCATGAATTACATCAGCATGTGTATCGCTATAGTTTTCTTTCAGCCATTTTCGCAGCATAATTATCTCATATGATCTTAACCATTTAAACGATTTTATTATCTCTTTGCGAAACATTTCCTTATCATGGCTTAACTGTTCCAGAATGATTTTTTGATGATCGAGCATTGTTGTCATGAGATCTGATGTATTACTAAATTTAACAAATCATTTTTTTGCAATATTCACAGGTTAAATCATTACAATTTTTTATCAAATTATGTGATCCGGTAATACAATATACATACACTTTATAATATAAAACTGAGAATTAGATGAATTGTTTTATTTTCTTGATCAATACTATACTTTTTAACACTTTTTTATATTTTACTTTACTTCCGGAAAGCTATGTAATAAGAACATAATCGATCATTAATGCAACATCCAGATCATTGATCCCGGTTTTTTTCAAATACTTTCTATCATTATGAAATGCTTCCCGAAACCATGTTTCATTGTTATTTGATAAATGTACAGCTTTGCGGTAGGCTTCAAGAGCCATATCCATTTTACCTGCAGCCCAATAACAATGACCAATATTGAGATAATCGCTTTTCAGTGCTTTGATATTGATAATCTTTTGAAAATATTTAATCGCATTATCATATTTCCCCAGCACGAACGAACACCAACCAATCGGTCTGAAAACCTTATCATTCTTTGGTTTTTCGTATTCAACCCGATAATAATACTTCAGAGCTTCCTCGAAGTTTTCATCATCTATATTCAATTGTCCCAGGTATGCCAGGTTGCTCAGATCATTTGGTTCAACATCAAGTATGTGTTGATAGTATTGAATCGCTTCTTTAATATTTCCTGTCTTCCTGTAACAGAATCCCAATTTCTTTTGCAACCATATTTTATTTTTATCAAAGAGTTCTGCCTGTTTGTATAATTCAATAGCCTTATCAAAATTTAATATCTTTTGATAGCAAAAACCCATCTTTTCAAGCAATTCAAAAGAATTTTCTTTTTGATTTAACCATTCAAAAAGCTGAATCGCATCAAAATATTTATCAGTAGCAAAGAAAAATTCAGCCAAATTCCTAATAGTTTTCTGATCGCCAAAAATAATTTGCAATACTTCTGAGTGTACTATATCCGGTTCGATCCTGAAAATATCTATGAACTCTCTTCTGTTGGGAAACAGTTTAAAAAATCTATAGAGATCCTGTAAATATTGAGTATTTACTATTTTATTTTTGGATTCGGTTTTCAATTTAAATTCATCCTCATTCATTTCATTCATTGCTTTCATTTCCATATTGAACAGTTCAAGCATCATCTTTCTTTGTTCAACGGGCATGTGCTGTATATTCAAGCAAAATGAATATTTATCAGAATTACACATTACTGTTGATTGTTCAAATCCTTCAATAAAGGCAGAAACGTCAATCTCTTCTCCTACTCCCTCTAAAGCATTCCCCACGATTTCATTTTCTCCCTGGAAAGGGATAAACCAATTGGCCATTTCTTTGAAAAAATCAAAATGTTTGAGATTTGCAAAAGCTCCCATGAAAACATCAGCACCCTCAATCTGCATTTTTGAGAACTGTTCAAGTTTTTGATATACATCGGGGGCATCTTTAAAAAAATTTTCCCATTCAGGATTTTTATCTTCAAAGCTTCCTTTTTCAAGCAGATCTTTTAGTTTTAATTTATCTTCCAGTTCCGACCTGATTTTCATCACACCCGGAACAATCTCTTCCTGAATTTTCTTTGTTATTTTCTCAGTATCACTTGCTCTGATAAATTGTATCAAAACAGCAAGAAATCTTTCTACAAGCAATTTCTCATCAGGAATTGAACTCAACCGATCCATTATATCCCTGTATACCGGTATTCTTGAATGAAATATCAGAATACTAATAAAAATACCAATGATCGCCCGTTGGCGAACCCTATGATCATCATCTGACATAAGATCATATAGGAGGTAGATCTTTCCCCTGTCAAAATGACGCATTAGAGATAATGTAAATGCACTTACCAATAGTGATTTATTACTCCAGTTAATGCTCTTCTCACGAATGATTTGACTTGCCAACTCCTTTTCGGGAGCTTTGTAATGATCTTTTAACCAGTAATAATAAAATAGTTCTGTGATTTTTTTATGCCGGGGCATAATCTTCTGCTCTGCCTGAGATGATTTAAGTTTTTCATTTTTCTTATCTCCTTTTTTCCCTGACAATTCATTTATGATAAGCAATCGATCAGAATTCACCTCCTCTTCGATCGTTTCAAGCTGATGAACAGTATCCTTTCTGTTAAAAAGATTATTCTCAAGTATCCAGAAATCTTTTATGTCATCTGTCAACTCAAATAAAGATTGTTGAAGTTTATTATAAATTCGTTCCCTTTCCGGATCAGGAGCCAGTTCAAATGAATACTTAAGCATATTATGGTAGGTATCCATAATGGAATTGTACTTATTATGAATATCAGATGAACTAATGTGCGACTTCAATTCTGCAATAATATTCAGTGCAACAAGCAGTCGGCTGTCAAGTATTGCATGAGAAATATCATTATCCCTTTTCTGTAATTCCGAATATGTCATAAGAAATACTATGGTTTTTTGACTGAAACATGAGCAAAAACCCTGCAAAACTTTTTGAAACTAATTTTTTGTCAGGTAAAAACGTATTTGGAACAGTTCCTATAAAATTACATATCAATTATTAATATGAGGTACAAAAGAAGAATACCAATTAACAGGGCAATAAATTGTACAAAAGATCTTTTTGGTGCTTTTTCAGTATGCAATTCAGGTATTAAATCAGCAGCTGCAAGGTAAATAAAGCCTCCTGCAGCAAATGGAAGAACAGCCTTTGATAAAATCTCACCTGTATGACTAAAAATCAGAACTGTCAAAGCACCAAGATATGCTGTGCAGGCAGAAAGAAAATTAAATATTAATGCTCTGCGGTTTGAATACCCGGCATGAGTGAGCACACCAAAATCACCTATTTCCTGAGGCAATTCATGCAAAAGCACAATGAATGTGGTTACAATACCTATCTCTTTACTATACAAAAAAGCTGAGGCAATCAACAATCCGTCAAGAAAATTATGAAAAACATCTGCAATTAGATTTATTGGACCAAAAGGTTTTATTTCATTTGCAGAGTATTCCGCATTATGGTCATGGTGCCAATGCAGAAACCGTTCAAGAATAAAGAATACCAGAAAGCCAATAAGCAATAATAAAGAAGGTGTCTTTGAATTGGAATACGATTCATAAGATTCCGGCAACAAATGAAAAAAAGCACCTCCTAAAAGCCCTCCCGCTGCCAATCCAACAAGAATCAATTGTAAGCGTTTTAATTTTTCTTTTTTTAATGAAAGAAAGAAAACGCCAACTAATGAAATTATACTTACCAGAGACACACTCAATAAAGTCTGAATCCAAATCATTATCATCTTTAAAAATAAACCAGAAGGCAAATATAGGATGAATAACTTTCCTTAACCAACAAGAGTTGCCAACTGATTTAAGATTGTTTATAATTCAGATAAATTTCAGCAAGTCTTCTTACACTCGCTTCCACAATATTCTTTAACTCTACAGGTTTAATTATAATGATCTTATCTCCGAAAGAAAGGAGCCAGTGAGCAATGTAATTGTAATCTGTGACTGCAAAACTCATAACCACACCATTGTCTTTTGATTTTTCATCAATATAGCCGAAATAGTACTTTGTAGATGCTATCATTCCGGATATGGAATGATCAAACCATATCTGTACCTCGAACAATTCTGAAGTCATCCATAAATTTTCAATATATTTTGTTAAGTTTTCATGATTTTTTTCCGAAGCAACCTCATTGCTTAATTCCAAATTAAGAATTCTGTCAAGCCTGAAGTCTCTCAGTTCTTTCCTTAATTTGCAATACCCAATTAAATGCCATGCATTTCCGTAAAATACTAACCCTACCGGATCAACAATTCTTCCACATGTTTTTTCATTTGAATAAAAAGCGTGGTAAGACAGTTTCAAACATTTTGATCCAGCTAAAGCTTGCTGAATCATTGTTAGATAATTGTTGGGGTAAACTTCATTTTCAGTATGATGATAAAAAACTTCGACCTGCGAATTCAATCCATTTACATATTCTTTTTCCTTTTCCGGCAGAACCGCTTTTATTTTATCTACTGCATTATTAAAATTTTGTTTAACAGAGGGGTCGGTGAGTTTTTCAACAAGCTTATTTGCTATCAGCATAGCTCCTGCTTCATCACGTGTAAACATCACAGGAGGAAGATGATACCCATCGACAAGAAAATATCCTTTTCGAGGTTCACATCCTATGGGCACACCTGCTTCATCCAGTGCACGAAGATCCCTATACACAGTACGCTGACTAATTTCAAAGCGATCAGCAATTTCAAATGCAGTTAACCATCTTTTAGTCTGAAGCTGAATTAAGATGGCTGTAAGTCGGTCGATTCGGTTCATGATTAAATACTAATCAAAATAGAATCGTAAAATATACAAAATCTATACTAAGAAGTCACAAAAAACAATAGCAGAACGAATACGCAGGCTACAAATGCGTCCCTATTGATTTTACTTGTCTATACAACAGGCTAATATTGTTCCAACATCAACCCTATACTTAAAAGAATCATATTATTATGAATTTTCTCCTTTTGTTTCTCACCTAATTCATCGGTATATTGTAAAGAGGCATATTGATAATTATAGGCCAAGGCTGTGTAAGCCGAAAATTTGTCATTGATCATACATTTTTTACCAAATCCTCCCAGAAAATGGATACCGCCTCTGAATTTATGATCCTGAAGGTCTGGATATTTGCTGCTAATTCCAATTGAATAACCCAACTGAAAAACAGTAAAAGGAGCATTATCTTTGTTATTTAATAATCCGATGAAATCAATATGAAAAGGGATAAATGCTTCATTCTTAAAAAATTGCAATCCCAATCCAAGTCCAATTCCGATATGATGGCCTGTTTTAATACAATATGAATACTGAAAATTACCTCCCGGGAAAAAATTGTTGCCGTCCTTTGAATTCTTTCCAAAAATAAAACCTGCTTCCAAACGGGCACTTTTTCTCAGCTCAAATTTTTTCTCATCCTGAGCTAACACGTCATTTGTAAATAAAATTACACAAATGAAGAATAGCAGCTTTTTATTCAATATTTTTTTCAGCAAATGAACTGATTTATCAAATGTATTACTAGGCCTTATTTACCAAAAATTGAATAAATCATTTTATTAAACCTGCATTACCAAAGTGGATGTGATAGAATTGATCTGATTTTAAGATCATCCCAATTCTCCTTCTATTCCTTGCACATATCATTCATGATCCCAGTATAAAAATACGAATTTATTAAATAGCATTTGTTATAATTTGGCTAATACCAAAATGAACTTGGTGAATATTTCATCGGCAAGTATTCCCTTTTAAACTGCGCCGGCAGAAGAATTTTCCAGGAATTATTTTAAGATATATCAGGCAAATGAAACAGAAAGGTTAAAATTAAATAGAAAAATTATATCTATATTCTATTCCTAGACATCGATATGAAAATACTTTCTCAGAATCAATCCCACAATAAAACTTAAAAGAGCTACACCCATACTCAGAAAAACCATCTCTGAAAACCTTCTTGCAAATTTTTCATCTTTCACCACCGAATAATAATAATTAAACGCCGCAATAATACCGATAGCGGATAGCAAAGTAAGACCTAATGATAAGAATACATTTTTCAGTAGTAGAAATGGCAAAATGAGTACAACCACCGTGAATAAATATGCTATACCTGTATATATCGATGCCTTCACTGCATGTTTGTCATTATCTTCCGATTTAATTGATAAATATTCTGACGCAGCCATAGAAAAAGCAGCAGCAATTCCGGTTATTGATCCTGTTAATGCAATTAACGGAGGATTTTGGAGCGCAAAAGTAAGACCTGCCAATGCTCCGGTGAGCTCAACCAAAGCATCATTCAATCCGAGAACAACAGATCCCATATAGTTAAGTTTGTCTTCATTCAACATATCGATCAACTGATGCTCATGTTTTTCTTCATCAACAATAATTAAGGGGATTTCAGGAATATGAGAAAGCTGTTCGTATAATTGCTGATCATCTGCCTCATTTTTTTCCATCAGTTTAAAACTGAATGTAGGTCCCAATATAACAGAAATTAAAGTGTATTTGAAAATTTGAAATCGATTCGGAGAGACATCCTGACCGGTTAATTTTCTATAAATTTCATAATGTCTATTTTCATCTTGAGCAATTTGATTCAATATCTTAATATTATCGGGGTTCTTTTGCCTTCCAGCCAGTTTACCATAAACTACACTCCCGGTAATTTCCTGCTTCTGAAAACGTAACAATAATTTTTGTTGATCTTTTGTAATTGTCATTTCCGGATTTTATTTAAGTGCATTCAATTTCTCCGGTAAAAATAAAAATATCCAATGAAATAAAAGATACAAAATCAATTTTGATCCTTCTTGTTCAATGATTACATTCGCTTATGATCAAAGAAAAAAAGAATGGTATACATCTGCTGAAATTTGATATTCTGGATAAACAAAGAAATATCGGGCATTTCATCACAACCAGAAATGGTGGCAACAGCAAAGGTTTGTACTCTTCTCTGAATTTGAGTTTGAAAGTTGGAGACAAAAACAGCGTGGTTACCGGTAACAGATCACTTCTTGCTTTGGCTTTAAATATTAAAGAAGAACAAATACTATTTCCCGATCAACATCACACAAATCATATAAAAGAAGTTCATTCTGCAACACTCATTTCAGATTTGTCCGAAACGGATGCTTTAATTACACAAACCACTGGTATTTGTCTTTGTATACTTACAGCTGATTGTGTGCCAATTCTTTTATATGATATCAAAGAACATGCAATTGCCGCCATACATGCAGGTTGGAGAGGCACAGCAGGTCGTATCATACCCCGGACTATTGAGCGAATGGTAAAAGCTTATTATAGTCGGCCGGAAAATATTATTGCTGTTATGGGACCTGCCATTTCACAGAAAAATTATGAAGTTGGTGATGAAGTTGCTGATCATTTCCGGGTTTTTTTTCATGATATACCATCTGTTATCAGCAAAAATAAAGAAAACGGAAAATTTCACATTGATCTTTGGGAAGCGAACAGACAATTGTTGTTACGTTATGGAGTTCAAAAGAAACAGATAGAGATCTCAAATTTATGTACATACAACTCGCCCGAATTGTTTTTTTCTGCCCGGCGGGATGGAATAAAATGCGGAAGATTTGGTACCGGTATAATGCTGTTATAATACCCTTTTAGGCTTTTTATTGAGAAAATTCGTCAAGTAGTTGATTCAATCTGATGGTTTGTTTCATTTTCTCTAGTTTTGATACGAAATTAAGAGATATGAGCCCGAAAGATACAAAACTGCAGATTAATAACTGGAAAACGACAGAAATAATGGTCTACTGGCTGATCTGGACAGTGATCCTGTTTCTCCCTCTTATTTTCTGGGATTTTAACGATGCTATGCAACGCCGGCGAATCATTGGTGGCTGGATAAGAATTTTCCCCTTCCTGATCATTTTTCTGATTCACAATCAGATATTACTGCCTAAGTTTCTTCTAAAAAACAAATATGCCGGATATTTTATTAGTACAATTCTATTGATACTTGTTGTCAATTACATTTTCATTTATACCAATTTTTTTCATGATTTGCTCGATAAGATCTTCGATGGCATCAATGCCTCCGGCAACAATTTAGAGAAGTTCCATGAAGGCCATAGAAAAACCGGAAGCCATACCAGTATGCATCATGGTATGAACAGTCATTACAAAAGATGGCATACACCATATTATCTTGTCTATACATACAATGTAATTATTTCAATTCTCATTGTTGGATTTAATGCAACATTGAAATATACTACCCGTTGGTTAAAAGAGGAACAGAATAGAAAAGAAATTGAAAGAGAAACGTTTCGTTCACAACTCAGGTCATTACAACATCAGGTAAATCCACACTTTTTTATGAATACCCTGAACAACATCCACGCACTTATCGAATACAATAAAAAGGATGCACAGGAGGCAATTTTGCGACTTTCAAAAATGATGCGCTATTTGTTGTACGATCTGGAAAATGGAAAAACAACCCTTCAAAAAGAAATAGATTTTCTGAATAGTTATATCGATCTTATGAAACTAAGGATCTCTGAATCAGTTGATCTTATTGTACACTTTCCTTCTAAAGTACCTGAAATTGAAATCCACCCCTATCTTTTTATTTCATTCCTGGAAAATGCTTTTAAATTTGGTATAGAAAACAGTAAAAATGCTTTTGTCCACATAATTCTGGAAGTTGTGAATGATACCATCCATTTCAATGTGAAAAACAGTAAATACAAAAATCAAGCTGACAATGGAGATTACTCAGGCTTTGGCATAGAAAATGCCAGGAAAAGACTGAATTTATTATTCGGGACGAATTATGAATTAAGAATAACTGACAGTGATAATGAATTTGAAATAAACTTAATCGTTCCCTATGAAGATTAAATGC
>CAZWFM010000035.1:0-11039 GCA_964633185.1 uncultured Bacteroidales bacterium
AAATCCAAGCTTGCTTGAGATTTGAATTATAAAAAATGGACAATTGAGCGTAGCGGAACAGACTTTTCTTTTGAATCATACCCTTAAAAGGATCACGAGTGAACAAAGTGAACGAGTAATCTCTTTTCAGTTTGATGCTATTAATGCAGGTGAATATAAAACGACCGGAAGCCCGGCACATCAGACTTTTCCTTTGAATCAATCCATAAGCCATTATTTCGAACTGTTCTTAAAGAAAGTCTTCATACTTATACTAAATGATTTATAGTATCCTATATTATATGCAAATATTTAATTCTCAAGGCTTAAACTACATTATTCCTATTTAACAATAACATATTTATGTTCATTTCTTTTCCTTGATGAAAAGAAACGAACCAAAGAAAAATCAAGGCTTTGTAAATTTTTCCTTTGGGAGCCCAAAGCTTTTACCATGCCTGCGCAATCAAACTCGCTCCCTTTGGTCGCTCAAACAAGATTGCTTAATAAGCTATCGCTCTTGGTAAAAGCTTTACCCAATATGGAAAAATTTACTAGGCCATTCATTTTATCAAAACTATGCTTTGACTTACATGCTTTTAGCCTGTTCAGACAGGATTGATTTTTTAACGCTACACTCATAGATTTTCTTAACGCAATTTTTCGTAGGTGGATCCTCAACTTAAAACAAATAATATGAAGGATTCTCGCTTGCGAAATCAATGGCCGTTTCATGATTTCGAAGAAATCATTTTGCCAGTCAATAACTATTCTGTTAGTAAAATAATAGGTACTATAGTATATATGGAGGCTTGTGACTCATATATTTCTTTGCATTTTTGTATGGCATAATAACATGCAAGTGAGTTAATAAGGTGATCGTTATAAGCCGGAGTTTTTATTTCAATATTGTATACTTTTCTGGTTGAACAATAAGCAACTTTTAAAGAAACATCTTCATTTTCATTTATCGCCCATCCTTTTTTATCATTTTTTATGGTAAATTCCGTGTTGTCGCCCCGATTTTTTAAGATTATATTTTTCTTATGCATAATGCATATCGTATCTTCCATGATCGAGTCATAGAAAATATAATATGTATTCCTGTGCTTTTTTAATATATATTGATGTGCATCATAATGGATAAAAACATCTCTTTTTTGCTGAGATAACCTGGCAATTACATGTTGTTCGCTGTCCTTTAATTCATATACGGTATTCTTTTTAAACTTCTTATCCACCTCACAGGATAAAATATTCTGAGCATTATTATCAGATACAATGAATAAACCGGTTAGAATGAATACAAGCAGGTATGTTTTCATGACAGGTTTTTGTTTAATAGACATAAAATTAAATAAAAAGTTGCTTTCAAAACGCCTAAAATACTTTCGTAAGTTACTACTGCAAATCAGACTTTTCTTTCAAATCAAATCTCCAGTGAATTCAAAAACACCTTTGGAAATAAATACTAATTGTGAGTAAACTATTTACTTCGCCTGATATGCCATTGTTAAGATTTAACAGTATTCAACAATTGGAATACCTCCAAAAAGATGTATTGAAATGTAAAAATTCATTGTATCAATAAAATCCTATTTTAAATACTTGTTTAGAATTACCATTAACTGATCTTTCTCTATCGGTTTGGAAATATGATCAATACAACCGCTATCGATGGCATTTTGTTTATCATCGAGAAATGCATACGCAGTTTGTGCAACAACGGGCAATTTTTTCCTGAATTTCAAAATTTGTTTTGTTGCTTCATAACCGTTCAATACCGGCATTTTTATGTCCATTAATACCAAATCGATTTCAACATTTGCTTTGCATATTTCTACAGCTTCTTTTCCATTATTTACACGGATAATTTTTACTTTTTCGTCAAGTAACAATTCTTCCAGATACAAATAATTAATGTCATCGTCTTCTGCAATTAAGATCACTTTGCCCGATAGATCACGATCTGGGGATTTGACAGATACTTCAGCGGATCGATCTCCTTTTGTTATCGGTACGTAAGGTACTGTAAAATAAAATGTGGAACCTTTCCCAGGTATGGAATCCAGATGGATCTCACCGTTTAAAAAATGGACATAGGATTTTACAATTGAAAGCCCAAGCCCGGTGCCACCATATAATCGGGTTTCACTATGATCGATTTGAAAGAACCGGCCGAATATTTTTTCATGCATTTCGGGTGGTATTCCAATTCCGGTATCTTCAACAGCAAATTTTAAAAAATTGCCATCAAGTCTGCAATTCACTTTTATAAAACCTTCAGTTGTAAATTTAATGGCGTTGCTTACCAGGTTGGTAAGTATCTGAATTAATTTGGTTTCATCTGCCAATACAATTGCCTCATTATCGGTGAGGGCGGAAGAGACAGTAAAGGAAAGGTTTTTGGTTTCAGCACTGAGAGTGTTTTGGCTTTTTATTAATTGTAAAAACTTATTGATGTTGGTCTCTTTTTCATGTGTTTCTTCCTGCCCTGCTTCTATTGTCGCTATGACAATTATATCGTTCATAATTGAAATAAGCTGATCGCCGCTATTGCGAATTATTTTAAAGTATTGTTCCTGTTTTTCGGGCGTAAGATCCGGATTTGTGATCATATCTGAAAATCCGATAATACCATTCAATGGCGTCCTTATTTCGTGGGATATGTTTTGTAAAAATGCTGTTTTCAGTTTATCGGACTCTTCGACTTTTTCTTTGGCCTGTTTTAATTTTTTATTGATCTGAAGTAGTTTTTTGTTAAGTTGTTGGTATTCTTTGTTTCTGCCTTCAATTTCCTTGTTTTTTTCTTTGAGAAGCAACTCATCATTTTTAAGCCTTGTAATGTCCATGGATATACCGAATGTGCCAATAATGTTTCCTTCTTTATCGTGGAGGGGCAGCTTGGACGTTGACGCCCATGTGTCAGGACGATCGGCCCATGTTTCCTTTTCTTCCTTGCTCATTGGTTGCCCGGTACGAATAATTTCCTGTTCATCATTGTATGCCTGGCGCGCATGTTCCTCTGTGAAAAAATCAAAGTCTGTCTTGCCCTCAGCCTCCGAAGGATCACTCAATCCGAACAATTTAGCCTGAGCCTTGCCTATCCTTATGAAGCGGCTTGCCCGATCTTTGAAGTAGATGCTGTCAGGAACATTATTCATAAGGGCATACATAAGATACTGTTCCCGGTCCAGCGCTTCTTCAGCCTGTTTACGCTCTGTAATATCCAAACAATGTCCGATATATCCGATGAATTCACCTTTACTGTCAAAACGCGGACAACCCTCATCGATTATCCATCGGTACTCACCATCGTATCTTTTTAGGCGGTATTCCAGGCTAAAACTTTCACGCCGGTCAAATGCCTCTGAATAAGTATTCAAACAATGTTGCCGATCAACAGGATGAATACCTTCAGCCCATCCGTTTCCCATTTCCTGCTCAAGTGTTCGTCCGGTAAATTCAAGCCAGGGACGATTAAAATAATCACAGAGTTTATCAGTACCGGATGTCCAGATCAATGCGTGACCTGAATCCGCTAAAGTTTTGTAACTCTGTTCTCTTTCCCGCAATGCTTCTTCTGCCCGCATGCGCTCGGTTATGTCAGTTATATATCCATGCATCTTTACCGGATTCAGATCATTATCATGAATTACTTTTAATTCATCATGTACCCAACGGTAAGAGTCATCTTTAACCCGAAAACGATATTCATGGATATGTGATCCTTTATTTAAGATATCAGTAAGGCCGGAAAATACTCTCTCCTTATCTTCGGGATAGATATGATCAGCCCAAAATCCTGGATATGAAAGGAATTCCTGCGGTGTGTAACCAAAAACAGAAAGAACGTTTTCGCTGATGAAGGTTGCGGAATATTCACCGGAGACCTCACAGGTATAAATTATAGTTGGGCTTGCTTTAATTAATGAATCCAAATGGTCTTTCGTCGCTTGTAAACTCTCCTCCATCCGCTTGCGTTCGGTGATGTCGCGGACGATCACGAGATCAGCAAGTTTTCCCTGATATTTGGTTGTGGCAGCGTTTAATTCAGCATTTATCTTAAGGCCTTTCTTGTTCCTGAGTATCGTCTCGTACACTGGTGTTACATCTTCTCCTGCCATACGTTGCCTGTAATTATCAGCCACCTTGGCAAGCTCATCAGGGTAGATATAATCGGTAAACGAAGTGTCAATAACCTCCTCAACAGGGCTGCCCCACATCTCTGCCAGATGTGCGTTGGCGTATTTCACTTTTGTGTCCTGAATAATGCAAATGCCATCATTTGCCCGCTCAACAACATTGCGGTATTTTTCCTCGCTCTCGCGCAGTGCTTCCTCCGCATTTTTGTGTTCGGTGACGTCGCGCGCCGTGGACAGCACTCCGATTGTTCCTGTGTTCTCATCCTTAAGAACGTGGCACCACCAGGCAAGCAGTCTTTTTTGACCGTCTTTGCGCCGCTGCCAGCTTTCAATATAAGTAATGTCTTCATTTCCGGTAAAAATGGGATGCACTTGATCATAGATGTTTTGTTTACCTTCGAAATAATATTTGGCTTCCCTTCCTATAACGTCTTCCCCGAAAAATTCGAGGCCCGCATGGTTTGCCCATGTATACACCTTGTCGTTATTTACCTCCATGATAATGTCGGGGACGGCTGCAAGAATGGCCTCTTGCCGCAAACTTAGGGCTTGAAACGTTTTTTCCGCGACCTTGCGCTCGGTAATGTCACGAATATTGCATTGAATTACCTTATGATGATCCACTGAATACACATTACTGACGAACTCAACATTGATCATACGCCCGTCGACTGTTTCAAACGGTAAATCGCTATAACATACATATTCCTTCTGCTGTAATTCTACAAATTTTTCCTGATCGGCAACTATATTTTTAAAGAACCTGATCTCCCATATTTTTTTTGACAGCAAATCGGCAATTGAATAACCCAGGTTTTCAGTTAAAAAGGGATTCGCATCCAAAATCTGGCCGGTATCTGCATCAAGGATTAAAATACTGTCCCTGGCGCATTCAAATAACCTTCTGTATTGAATTTCACTATCAATAATCCGTTTTTCCGATTCTATTCTTTTAAACGCAACGCCTATGATAGTTCCAATATCTTCAAAGAAATGAATCATTTCTTCAGTGAATCTGTTTTTTCGCTTGTCGTTCAACTGAAGTAAACCTATTGTTTCATTCCCGGAAACCAGTGGTATTAATGCGACCGATTCATATCCTGCAGCATTGCAATGATTACGGGTATGCGTTTGACGTTCTTCATCTGTGGTCGTGGCCAGCAGATTGGTAGTACTGTTTGTCCAAAAACTACCGGCTTTAGTAAAAAAGACGAATGACGAATCGGTGCGTTTCGAAATAATATTTCCACACATGCATTCCAGGAATGGCTTGCCATCAGGATCATATAGTATTTTTCCTTTCTTATCCCTCGCAAGGAGAAAATTTTCCTTCCTGGTAAAAGATTCCGGAAACCCTATAGTATCGAAATATGGATAATCTTCTCCTTCTTTATAACGTATCCCAACTGCCTCTATTCCTGAGAATTCACTGATCTCTATCAATATATCATATATTAAATTATGCCATTCATTCGACCTGTTCAATATTGTTAGAATTTTTGCAGTCAGAAGTTGTTTTTTTTCATATATTATATGTTCAGTAATATCATCGATAATACAGGATGCTATAACATTTTTATTCTCCTTGTCCTTTAGTACAGATGCATGAATATTCACAAAAATAACTTCACCATCTTTCCTTATCATTTTGTATTCTCTGGTATATAAAATTCCATTTTTAAAAACTTCTTCTAACGATTTTTTTGCTTTCTCATGGGAATCAGGGTGAATGATCATTTGGATGGATTGCTCTATTACTTCCTCTTTGCTGTATCCTAATAATTGCTGTATCCGGTTATTACAATCTATTATAACTCCGGAGGCACTGACAGATAGTATTAAACTGGCTGCTTCTTCAAAAATAGAATGATATTTTTCTTCGCTTTCTTTAAGCTTATTTTCAGTTGTTTTGCGTGAAGCGATCTCTCTTTCGAGTTCAATATTTCTTTTCTCTAATTTGGTGACCAGGCGTTCGCTATAAAGTTTAAGTATTTCCTTTTCATCCTGTTCTTCATGCTGAATTGGAGTAATTTCCCCGTTTCCTGATGTTTCAATTACTTCTTTAATCAGTTTTAAAAAAACTTCAGGCTCCTGCGGTTTGCGGATGAATTTTTGAGCGCCCAATGCCAGGGCAAATTCTTCATCCTTCTCATTGGTATATGTTGCTGTATAAAAGATAAAATATACATTTCTCAGTTTAGGGTCTTTTTTACATTCCCTGCACAGTTGAAATCCGTCCATAACCGG
This sequence comes from uncultured Bacteroidales bacterium, assembly GCA_964633185.1. Lineage (GTDB taxonomy): Bacteria > Bacteroidota > Bacteroidia > Bacteroidales > UBA10428 > UBA10428. The sequence continues at coordinate 6,372 of CAZWFM010000035.1, forward strand.
CATCAGTATATCGGAGATTATCAAATCAAATTTTCCGGAACGTAATTTTTTGAGAGCTTTCTGACCATTACCTGCCGATGCGACTTTATAGTTTTTACTCTTGAGCATGATCGTCATCATCTCAATATTATCCGTATTATCGTCAACCATCAGAATTCTCATGACCTTTTTCCGATTAAATAGTCTTTTAATTATTTCACAAGTATTTCCTGATACAATCCATAATTTTCTCAGGATTGATAGGCTTTTCAATATAATCGATACACCCTGCTTTCAGTGCTTTTTCTTTATCGTCAGAAAATGCATACGCTGTTTGAGCAATAATGGGTAAATCTTTTCTGAATTTTAATATCTGTTTTGTCGCTTCATAACCGTTCAATACCGGCATTTTTATGTCCATTAATACCAATCCGATCTCGGGATTGGTTTTACACAATTCGACCGCTTCTTTGCCATTTGTTGCACGAATAATTTTTACCTTGTTATCAAGCAGCATTTCTTCCAGGTACGAATAATTAATGTCATCATCTTCTGCAATTAAAATAAGTTTGTCAGATAAATCAATATTTTTGGGTTTAAAGGTTATATCAACCGGTTGATTTTCCTTTTCTTTGGCTTTATAAGGTATTGTAAAACTGAATGTGGCCCCTTTGCCGGTTTCTGAGTCAATCCACATCTTTCCACCCAACAATTTAACATAGGCTTTGGAGATGGATAATCCGAGTCCCAATCCTCCATATTGTCGTGTGGTGGTATCATCGAACTGTCTGAATCTTTCAAAAATCAACTCCTGGTATTCTTTAGCTACACCAATTCCGGTATCTTTAACAGAAAATTCAAGTTCGTTTGAATTGTTTAGCAAACATCCTATTTCTATTGTTCCTTTGCGGGTGAATTTAATTGCATTGTTTATCAGATTTGTCAGTATTTGTATTAATTTAACTTCATCGGTAATACAATTGCAATCCTTTACAGCAGGCTGAACATTCAGTTTAATACTAACATTTTCATCATCCCTTAAATTATGGGTGAATGTAGTATAAAGCGTACTTAATATTTTGTATACATTAAACCGGATATTGTTCACATGGATTTGCTTTGCATCGATTTTCGACATTTCAATAATGTCGGTAATAATTAACAACAATTGATTCGCGCTCTTTTCGATGATCTCCATATATTGCTGCTGTTTAGAGTATTCCAAACCGGGTGATTTCAACAAATTCATAAAGCCTAAAATACCGTTCATTGGTGTTCGTACTTCGTGCGACATATTGGTTAAAAAGGCCGTTTTCAGTTTATTGGATTCTTCGGCTTTTTCTTTTGCCGAGCGAAGCTCGGTTTCAATAAGCAAACGTTCGGTTATATCTCTGAATACAATAAGCAGAAGTCTTCTTCCTGCAATAGTAAGGAGAGTCGAGCTAATGTCGGCTGAAAATATAGTACCGTCCTTCCGTTTGAACTTGATATCCCTGCGTATTCCTTCTTTCCCCCTGAATATATTTTCAATTTGTTCAAAAATAAAAGAGAGTTCTTCGGTAGGATGTATGGCTGCAATATCGAGGTTTAAAAATTCATTATCTGCATAGCCCAGCATTTGTGAACATGCAGCATTATACATGATGAACTTTCTTTCTTCCGGGTCGAGAAGGAACATGCCGTCACTGGCAGAATTAAAAATAGTCCTGAATTTTTCTTCCGAAGTTTTCATGGCTTCTTCTGTCTGTCTGCGTTCTGTAATATCAGTGGTAACACCTATCATCCCGGTGATTTCATCATTCTTATCCCGCAATGGTATTTTCGATACCAACAGCCAAAGCGGATCGCCTTTGTCACTATATCCAAGCCCTTCTTTGTTTCTTATTAAAGAGCCATCTTGCAATACCTTTTGATCTTCAATGAAAAATTTTTCTGCCAGTTCTTTTGGGAAAACTTCGAAATCGGTTTTGCCCAAGATATTTATTTCAGTGTTCAATCCCAGATATTTTAAGTGTCCCGTTACCTCATTTACATGTACGGGATTCGCAATGATTTTCCGGTATTCTTTGTCTTTCACAAAAATACCGGTTGGGAGATTATCGATCAGCGTTCTGAGCAGGGAACGTTCCTTTTCTATTGTTTCTTCTGCCTGCTTGCGTTCGGTGATATCGCTTGCCGTAGACAGTGCTCCCGTGACTTCTCCATTCTCATCCTTCAGCACCCGGCACCACCATGCAAGCAGTCGTTTTTCTCCGTCTTTACGTCGTTGCCAGCTCTCTGTGTAAATTACATTCTCATCGCCACTGAAAATAGGCTGAACAATTTGATATGTATCCTGTTCTCCTTCAAAATACAATGAAGCTTCCCTGCCAATCACATCCTTGCCAAAGAATTCCATACCCGCCTTGTTTGCCCAGGTATATACCTTGTCATTGTTCACTTCCATGATGATATCAGGAACGGCAGAGAGAATGGCTTCCTGGCGTGAGGCCAGAGTAAATAACTTATCTCTTGCCTGCTTGCGTTCGGTAATATCTCTTGCAATACTTAAAATTGCATTTTTGCCCTGATAAGTCACAAGGCTTGAGTATACTTCAACCGGAAACGTTTTTCCGTCTTTGGTTGTATGTGATGTCTCAAAGATCTGTAATTTATCCGACGGCATTGTTTTAACAAGGGCTTTAATATCTTCCTTGTTCAATGAGGAATCTATACCGTGAAGCCCTACGGCAACTAACTCTTCTTTGGAATAGCCTAAAACCTCAACAACAGTTTTATTTACATCAATGAGATTGCCGTTTAAATCGATGACCCATACCGTTTCGTTCATTCCGTCAATTAGTTCCCTGTAGTTTCTTTCGCTATCGCGCAGGGCTTCATCCGCTTGTTTACGCTCACAGATATCGTGCATACTGCCAATGATTTTTTCAATTTGTCCTTCAGCGTTAAAACTCATTTTTGCTGAAATGGAACACCATATAAACGAGCCATCCCGGTTCCTGAGCTGTACTTCAAAGTCAGTCACATCGCCTGTTTTTTGCATTTTTGCTATAAGAGCATCCCGGTCTTTTGCATTAAGATAGAATTCGTACATTGATTTTCCGATCAGATCATTCCGGTGATATTGCCCTCTCGAAACGATCTCAATGGAAGGACTTACTTCAATTAAGGTTCCATCAAGCAAAGTCTCATAATACACATCCTGTATATTCTCAAATATGCTACGATACTTTTCTTCGCTTTTGTGCACTGCTTCTTCTGCCTGCTTGCGATCGGTAATCTCTCTTGAAATGCCCATGATGCCAATAATATTCCCGTTTATATCACACAGCGGCAATTTGGTCGTTGAAACCCATGTAACATGTCCATCCGGCCAAACCTCTTTCTCCTCCTTATTTATAAGAGGTTCTCCCGTTGTGATAATTTGTTGCTCATCTTCAAATGCCGGACGGGCATGCTCTTCATCGAAAAAATCAAAATCTGTTTTGCCCAGAGCTTCTTGCGGATCATCCAAGCCAAACCTCTTTGCCATTGGTGCATTGATCCTGATGAAGCAACTGTTGATATCTTTAAAGTAAATATTGTCGGGAGTAGTATCAAACAGACTGTTAAAAAGGTATTGTTCCCAGTTTAAAGCTTCTTCAGCCCTCGTGTGCTCCGTAACATCATATAGTAATACCCCGATATGAAATCCTTTGTTTGTTTTAATAGGAAATATGCTTTGCAGTATCGTTTTATTTTCGCCTTTGGGAGTTAAAAAGTTCACAGTCATAGGTTTCTCAAAATAAGTTGACTTACCGGTACGAAGAACTTCAGGCAAGATCTCTTTAAATGATTCTATTCTGGATCTTAAATTATTGTTGGGTGGTATTAATTTGAGCTGGACGTCCCATAAAGGAAAGCCGACAATCTGTTTGGCTTTCAATCCGGTTATTGATTCTATGGCTTTATTACATTCAATAATAACACCTTTCTCATTGGTCAGGATTACACCTTCGGATGATTGTTCAATAAAGGAGCGAAATTTTTCTTCGCTTTCTTTAAGCTTATTTTCAGTTGTTTTGCGGGAATCGATGTCTCTTTCGAGTTCAAGATTTCTTTTTTCTAATTTGGTGACCAGGCGTTCGCTATAGAGTTTAAGTATATCCTTTTCATCCTGTTCTTTATACTGAACTGGAGCATTTTCCCCGTTTCCTGATATTTTAATTGCTTCTTCAATCAGTTTTAAAAATATTTCCGGGTCCAGGGGTTTGCGTATGAATTTCTGTGCGCCCAATGCCAGGGAAAATTCTTCATCTTCAGCATCGATGTATGTAGCCGTATAAAAAATAAAACTTATCCCACTCAGTTCACGGTCCTTTTTACACTCCCTGCACAATTGAAATCCGTCCATAACCGGCATCAGTATGTCGGAGATTATCAGATCAAATTTTCCTGAACGCAATTTTTTGAGAGCTTCCTGACCATTACGTGCCGATGTGACCTGATAGTTCCTACTCTTGAGCATGATCATCATCATCTCAATATTATCCTTATTATCGTCAACCACCAGAATTCTCATATTTCGCCTGTTAAATTTCTTTTACAATAAAAATCTGTTGATCTGATCCATAAATGTCTCCGGGTTGATTGGCTTTTCAATATATTCAGTGCACCCTGCTTCCAGTGCTTTTTCTTTATCGCCTGTCA